>DASVRB010000225.1:0-9345 GCA_036388835.1 Thermoanaerobaculia bacterium
GCTTGTTCTCGCACGGACCGCGATCACCGCGATTCGCGCCCGTTCAGCCTTGGGCAATAAACGCTGCGGGCCGGGCCCGCCCGCCGGAGGCCTCTGGTCTTTCCCTAGTTACCCATGCGCGCCAGTCGCCGCTTTGCGCAATGTGTACGCGTGAGTCCCACTCTCTTGTCATCCCGAGCGTAGCGAGGGACCTGGGTGCGAGGGTCGCGGAAGAGATGTGCATCGCGCCCCGCCCACGCAGGTCCCTAGCTACGCTCGGGATGACAGGTGGGAATGTCAGCTCATCGATCGGCGCCGAGGCGCTCGCAAAAGCGTCTCCCTACCGACCGAGCCGCGCGACGTTCTCGAAGTAGCGGACGAACGCGACCATGCCGCCCGAGGCCTGGCGCCAGTCGTAATTCTCGTTCGGGGCGTGGTAGCCGTGCTCCGGGAGTGAGAGGCCGAGGAACATCACCGGCGTTTTCAGGACCTTCTCCATCGAGATCACGGCGCCGATCGAGCCGCCTTCGCGCACGAAGACCGGCTCGCGTCCGAATGCGAACTTCATCGCGTCCTTGATCGCATCCGCCAGCGGTCCCGTAGTCGGCGCCTTGTACGGCCACATCTGATTTTCGATCTGCATCTTCACGTCGGGATTGCGCTGCTTCACGAACTCGCGCACGAGCTTCTGGATCTTCTTCGGATCCTGATTCGGCACGAGCCTGCACGAGATCTTCACCTCGGCGCGCGGCGGGATCACGGTCTTGATGCCCGGGCCTGTGTAGCCGCCGACGAGGCCGTGCACTTCGAACGTCGGCATCGCCCAGATGCGCTTCATCACCTCGACCGGATCGTCGCTGCGCAGCGACTTAAAGAGGTGATCCTTCATGAAGCCTTTGATCGTGAAGCCCGAGGCTGCAAAGTCCGCGAGTTCCCGCTTCGTCGGCTGCTCCACGTCGTCGTAGAACCCTTTGATCTTCACCTTGCCGGTGCGCGCGTCGTACATCTCCGAGACGAGCTGCATCAGCTCGCCGATCGGGTTGCGCGCGGCGCCGCCGGTGACGCCGGAGTGCTGGTCGGTCTTGCCGGTTTCGAGCGTGAGCGTGAAGCCCTGCAGGCCGCGCAATCCGGCCGGGCAGGCGGGCCGCTCGCGCGAGACCCAGATGGTGTCGGAGACGAGCATGTGGTCCGTGGCCAGTTCTTTCGCGTTCGCTTTGATCGCGGCCTCGAAGTTCGGCGAGCCGACTTCTTCCTCGAACTCCCACAGCACGTTCATGTTCAGCGGGATGCCGGCCTCGCGCGCGGCGCGGATGCCCCACAGCGCGCTGAGCGCGGGACCTTTGTCGTCGGTCGTGCCGCGGCCGAAGTAGCGGTCGCCGTCTTTGGTGAAGGTGAACGGATCGCTGTTCCACGGCTCTGTTTCACGCGACGCCGGCTGCACGTCCATGTGGTTGTAGACGGTGAGCGTCGGCGCGTTCGCATCGGTCTGAAAACGGCCGTGCACGATCGGATAGCCGTTCGTCTCAATGATCCTCGCTTCGCCGCCGAATTCTTTGACCACCGCGACGGAGGCCTCGGCGCAACGGCGGATGTCGCCGGCGCGGCTCGGATCGGCGGAAACGGATGGGATCTCGACGAACTGCTTCAGCGTCTCTTCGAAACGATCGCGCTCGCCGTCGGCCCAGGCGGCCAGC
The DNA here is from genome assembly GCA_036388835.1 of Thermoanaerobaculia bacterium. Lineage (GTDB taxonomy): Bacteria > Acidobacteriota > Thermoanaerobaculia > Gp7-AA8 > Gp7-AA8 > QHVT01. Next base: position 1,674 of record DASVRB010000225.1, read on the forward strand.
GATTTCTTGTCAGTTTTCATGGCGGCGCATGCTATCGCAGCCGCGAATTACTTCGTCACCTCGGCGATTGCGCGCTCCAGCACCGCGTCGCGTCCGGCCTGCACGTCTTCGACAGTCGTGCGCACCTCGATGTCGGGCTGGATGCCGACGCCGACGAATTCCTCGCCGGTGGCGAAGCGATCGCGCTTCGTGCAGATGCGAAAGCTGCCTCCGCCCGGCAACTTGATCAAGAGTGGCTGGCCCGTGCTGCCGCCCGTCGCGGTGCCGATGGCGGGACCGCGTTTGCTCAACTTCCACGCGACGCCAAAGTCCTCGGCGGCGGAGTAGGTCGCCGCTCCGATCAGCACCGCGACCGGCTTCGTGTAGTGACGTCCTTTCGGATCGGGCGAGATCGAGCCTTCCTCGAACTCGGCGCCCTGCGCGATGCTGCGCGCGCGATCGGTGGGGCGGTAGACGATCTTCTGCGCCTTCGTGGTCTGGAAGCGCTTGTCGATGAGCGTGGAGAGCACGCGGTAACCGACGTTCGTGTTCCCGCCGCCGTTTCTCCGGAGATCGATGATGATCGCGCTCGCTTTGGCGATCTCGTCAAAACGGCGGTCGTATTCGTCGGCGGCGGCGTCCGTGCTGAAGTCGTTCAGCGCAACGTACGCGATGTTGCCGGGCAGCATGCGCAGCTCGAACGGCGCGCGCGGCGCGAGCGTCCTCTTTCCGCGCGGCTCGCGCTCGAGCTGCACGTTCGACACGGCGCCTTTCGCGTCGCGCACCGTGACGTTGATCTTCGTACCGGCCTGGCCGGCGAGCAGCGAAAAGCCGATGCGATTCTCGAGATCCTGTGACGTCGACGCGCTGAGATACGGGATGACACGCGATGCCGCGTATTGCAGCCACGGCTGTCCGTCGATCGCGAGAATCTCATCGCCAGCGCGGACGCCCGCGGCCGGCGTTGCGTCGGTGAAGAGCATCCGTCCGCCGACCCACTGCTGGCGCGTCGGCGGCATCGCCCAGACGCGATCCCACTGATCCTGCGGCGGTGCGACGCCGGTGTGTCCGTCGCGCAGTTTGGCCACGAGCTCAGTCAGCACCTGGTAGTACTCCAGCGTCGACTTGGTTGCGCGCACGCGCGGGATCGCGGCGAGATACAGCGCGTCCCAATCGACGTCGGGGACGAGGTCGAAGTTGGCGAAGTTGAACCTGACCTCCGACCAGACGCGCGAGAGCCCGGCGATCTTTTCCTCTTCACTGATGTCGTCTCGATACGGCGTGACGAGCGTCGGGTTGTTCCACTTCTTTGCTTCCGCCGCGGCGCGGGCGTTCAGCGACGCCATCAGCGGCTCCCATCGTGGATCGTTCCGCAGCGACGCGAGGTCCGAGTCCTTCTGCGCGTGGTCCGCGTTGCTCCAGCCCTTCTCCGCTGCCTGCTGCAGCTTTGCGAACGCTTCTTCCGGTTGACCCGCGAGCGCGAGCCTGCACGCTTCGTTGTAAAGCGCGGTGGGACTCGTGTCGTCCGCGATCAGCGGCAGCGTGTTGAGCGTGCAGAGAACGAGAAGAAGGAGAGGAAGGAAGCGTCGCATGGTCATGAATACGCAATCGTACGAGGCGCGGTTAGCCCGCGCTCTCCTTCAGTGATGAAGCAGGGGTTCGACGTGACGAACGTGTTGGTTGCTACCAGCCGACCGCAACGCCGCCGAGCCGCGGATCGCTCGCGCCGAGGCGCATGCCGTTCACCGGATCGATCATCACGCCGTGCGCATCGCCGATGTCGCTCGCCACGTTGCGGCTCGCGCCTGGAAGCGTGCGGAACTTGTGACCCATCTTCTCGAGCATCGCGCGTGTGTCGGGATTCACACCGAACGCTTCCCAATAGATGTGGTCCGGCTGCCATTGATGATGAAAGCGCGGCGCGTCGATGGCCTGCTGGATGTCCATGCCGAAGTCGATCACGTTCACGATCACGTGCAGCACGGTGTTGATGATGGTCGGCCCGCCGGGGCTGCCGATGGCGAAGAGCGGCTTGCCGTCTTTCATCACGATGGTCGGCGTCATCGAGGAAAGCGGCCGCTTCTTCGGCTGAATCGCGTTCGCCTCGCCTTGCATCAGCCCGTAATCGTTGGCCACGCCGACTTTCGAGGTGAAGTCGTCCATCTCGTTGTTCAGCAGGATGCCGGTGCCGCGCGCGGCGACGCCGGAGCCGTAGCTGTCGTTGAGCGTGTAGGTGTTGGTGACGACGTTCCCCTCGCCGTCGACGATCGTGAAATGCGTGGTGTCGGGCGACTCGTGTGCGGCTGGATTGCCCGCGCCGACTTCCGTGCTCGATGACGCGCGCTGCGGGTCGATGGTGCGGCGACGCTCGGCCGCGTAGTTGCGGCTCGTGAGCGTTGCCACCGGCACTTTCACAAAGTCGGTGTCGCCGAGGAAGCTCGCACGGTCGGCGAAGGCACGGCGCATCACCTCGACCATCGTGTGCGTGTACTGCGCGGATTGCCATCCCATCGACTTGAGGTCGTACGCCTCGAGCATGTTCAGCATCTCGATGAGCGCGATGCCGCCCGACGACGGCGGCGGCATGGTCAGGATCTCGTGGCCGCGATACGTGGTGCGCAGCGGAATGCGCAGCGTCGGCTCGTACGTGCCGAGGTCTTCGAGCGTGATGATGCCGTTGTTCGCCTTCATGTCCGCGACGATGAGCGCCGCCGTCTCGCCTTCGTAAAAATCGCGCGCGTTGGTCTTGATGCGCGCGAGCACGGCCGCGAGCTCCGGCTGCACGAGCGTCTCCCCCATTTCGTAGAACTTGCCGTCGCGCTGATAGACGCGGCGGCTCTCTGGGAACGCCGACATTTTCGTGATCGTGCTCTGCAGACGCAGGCTGCGCGCGAGGTGGTAGTTGACCTCGATGCCTTCGGCCGCGAGCTTGCGCGCCGGTTCGACGAGGTCTTCCCATTTCAGTTTTCCGTGGCGTTTGTGCGCGAGCGCGAGTCCCGCGATCGTGCCCGGCACAGCCACCGCTTTGTAGCCCTCGGTCGACACGCCGGGAACGACTTTGCCTTCGGCGTTGAGGTACATGTCGCGCGTTGCGGCCAGCGGGGCGCGCTCGCGATAGTCGATGGCCTCGGTTGCTCCATCTGCTTTGCGCACGAGCATGAAACCGCCGCCGCCGAGGTTGCCGGCGGAGGGCCAGGTGACGGCGAGCGCGAGGCCGACCGCCACTGCCGCGTCGACCGCGTTCCCTCCGTTTTTCATGATGTCGGTCCCGACGCGCGACGCGATTTCCGACGTCGAGGCGACCATCGCGCGCCGCGCGCGCACCGGCTCTTTCGAAGCTGCGAACAGCGGTGTCGTGACGAGGAGGAGCAGGGCAGCGATCCGTCTCATGCGGCCGATGTTACATCGCTTGCGTCAGGCGTCCACGAAGCGTAGATTGCGTCCTGATCTCCATACAAATGAGCACAAAACTGCATATGAATGTGGTGCGGCGGAGCAACCGGTTCCGCGTCATCATGAACCTTCCGCTGAAGCTCGGCCGGAAGGACGGCACGCTCATCGACATCAGCGAAGCAGGCGTGCTCGCCACGCACGCCGGCGTGCTGGAGACCGGCGCGACGATCGAGATCTCGTTCGTGCAGGACGGCGAGCGTTTCGTCGCCAGCGCGAAGGTCGAGACCTGCACCGTAGTCGGCCTCGGCGCCGGCCCCGGTGGCGCAACGCTCTACGCGTCGCGCCTGTTCTTCAAGAACCTGTCGGAGAGCGCGAAACGCATCCTCGAGCGTGTCGTGCGTCCCGAGTAGGCGCCCTTCACGACCGGTAATCCGCGTTCAAACTGACGTAGTCGTGCCCGAGGTCGCTCGAGAGGACGACCGCGCGCGCGTTGCCGTTGCCGAGGTCGACGCGGAGCGGGACACGCTCGCGCGCGAACACCTTCGCCGCTTCTTTCTCTGAATACGACGTCGGTGCGCCGTTCGTGACGAGCGCGATCGTGCCGGCGTGGAGGGAGATTTTCTTCAATGAGAAACGTGCGCCGCTGCGCCCGACGGCGGCGAGGATGCGGCCCCAGTTCGGATCGCCGCCGTGCAGCGCGGTCTTCACCAGCGGCGAGGTGGCGATGGCGTGCGCGGCGAGCTTTGCATCCCGATCGTTCTTCGCGCCGGTGACTTCGAGCTCCATCACGCGGACCGCTCCTTCACCATCGCGCACGATCATCCAGGCGAGCTCGCGGCAGAGCGTGTCGAGCGCGCGTTGAAAGTCGGCGAGATCAGCATCGGTCGCGTTGCCGAGCTTTCCTGACGCGAGCACGACCACCGTGTCATTCGTCGACGTGTCGCCATCGACGGAGATGGCGTTGAAGCTTTGATCGACGGCCGTTTTGAGCGCGCGCTGCAACGCCGGCGCGTCGATGTTCGCGTCGGTCATCAAGAAGCCGAGCATCGTGGCCATGTTGGGATGGATCATCCCGGCGCCTTTCGCGACGCCGACCAGCCGTCCCCGTTTTCCGTCAATGGTGAACGTCGCCTGCGCGACTTTCGGACCGACGTCGGTGGTGAGGATCGCGTGCGAGAGCGCCTCGATGCCGCCGCTCGAGAGACGGCTCACCGCATCGGGGAGAAAGTCGCGCACTTTCTTGTCGGGCAGCACGACGCCGATCACGCCGGTGGAGGCGAGCAGGACTTCCTCCTCTCCGCAATGCAGCAGCTCCGCCGCGCGCGTGCGCACCCGCTTCGCCGCGTCGAGACCTTCCTTGCCGGTGACCGCGTTCGCGCAGCCGGCATTGACGACCAGCGCCTTCACGCGCCCGCCGCTCTTTTTGAGCGCCGCCTTCGACAGCAGCACCGGCGCCGCCTGAAATTTGTTCTGCGTGAACACAGCCGCCGCCGTCGCACCATCTTCCGCGACGATGAGTCCGAGGTCGGGCCGCTTCTTGCGAATCCCGGCGCGTACGCCGGAGGCGAGGAATCCTTTAGGCAGTTTCATCGAGGGTCTCCTTCTGGTCATCCCTCGCTACGCTCGGGATGACAGAGTTGTGAGTGCGTGTTCGGCGGCGGCTTTGACGCGTTCGGGTGCGGTGCCGCCGAGCACGTTCTTTTTGGCGAGGACGCGAGCCACTCCGTCATCCTGAGCGGAGCGAAGGATCTCGAAATGCGATGGTCGTCGCGGCTGAGATGCTTCGCCGTCTTCGCGGCTCAGCATGACGGGATCGACGCTCGTCGCGGTCATTCCGCGCGACACCATCTCGTGCGCTTCCCGAAACGGCACTCCCTGCGCCGCGAGCTCGTCGGCGGCGTCGGTTGCGAGCAGGAGCGGACTGGCCGCGGCGGCGCGCATCCGATCGCGATTCAGTTGCAGTCCGGCGATCAGCGCGGTCACCGCAGGCAGCAGCAACGCGAGCGTGGTGCGCGTGCGAAACAGCGGCTCTTTATCGAGCTGCAGGTCTTTGTTGTACGCGAGCGGCAGCCCTTTGAGCAGCGCCAGGAATCCGGTCAGCTCGCCGATCGAGCGCGCCGCGTGGCCGCGCGTCAGCTCGAGCACGTCGGGGTTTTTCTTCTGCGGCATGCGCGACGAGCCGGTGGCCATCGCGTCCGGCAGCTCCGCGTAATTTGCTTCGTCGGAGGTGAAGAAGATCAGATCCTCGGCGAGCCGCGAGAGGTGCGAGAGCAGCGTCGACGCGCAGAAGAGATATTCGGCGGCAAAGTCGCGATCGGAAACCGCATCGAGCGAGTTCGCCGTGGCGCGCGCGAACCCGAGGGAGTGCGCGAGCTGCTCGCGGTCGATCGGCAACGGTGTGCCGGCCAGCGCGGCCGAGCCGAGCGGACACTCATCGCCACGCTCGCGCGCATCGCGCATGCGAGAAAGGTCGCGCTGCAGCATCGCCACGTACGCCATGCACCAGTGCCCGAACGTGATCGGCTCGGCCTGTTTGAGATGCGTGTAGCCGGGCATCGCCGTCGCCGCCTCATCTCGCGCTTTGGTCGCCAATGCACGGGCGAGCGAAGTCACCAGCGCGTCAAAGTCATCGCACGCTTTTTTCAGCCAGAGCTTCAGATCGGTCGCGACCTGGTCGTTACGCGAGCGGCCGGTGTGCAGCTTGCCGGCGAGGTCGCCGATCTGCGCGCGGAGTGATTCCTCGACGAACGAGTGCACGTCCTCGGCGTCTGGTGGAGCGGCGGGCTTTAGCCCGCCGGCCTGTTGATTGTTCGGCGGGCTGAAGCCCGCCGCTCCACAGGAGACGAGTGCATTCGTCAGCGTCTCGACTTCGCTCGTCGACAACACTCCCGCATTTCCCAACGCCTTCGCCCACGCGACCGAGCCCTCCACATCCTCGGCGAGCAATTCGCGATCGAAGGCGAACGAGTCGTTCAGCGCGCGCAGGAGCGCGGATGGACCTTCCTTGAAACGGCCGCCCCACATCGTCATTGCGACACCACCTTTTCGATTGCCATCGGCGCGATCCGTTTGCGTCCGCGCAGCTGCAGTCCGAAGAGTTTGATGAAGCCGGCCGAGTCGGTGACGTCGTAGCCCGACATGTCGAACGACGCGAGGTGCTGCGAATAGAGCGAGTGCGGCGACGTGCGCGCGACCACCGCGGCGTTGCCTTTGTAGAGCTTGAGGGTGACGGTGCCGGTGACCGGCTCGGCGAGCGTGGCCACGAACGCGTCGAATGCCTCGCGCAGCGGCGCGAACCACTGGCCGTTGTAGACGAGCTCCGCGTAACGCGTGGCGATGCGCTCTTTTTCGTGCGCGGAATCGCGGTCGAGCGTGATCGACTCGAGCGCTTTGAGCGCGTTCACCAGCAGCGTGCCGCCGGGTGTTTCGTACACGCCGCGCGACTTGATGCCGATGAGGCGGTTCTCGACGATGTCGGCGCGGCCGACTCCGTGACGTCCGCCGATCTCGTTGAGCGTCTGCACGAGCGCGGCAGGCGAGAGGCGCGCGCCGTTCACCGAGACCGGCATGCCGCTCTCGAATCCGATGGTCACTTTCTCCGGCTCGTCCGGCGCGTCGAGCGGATCGACGCTCAGTTTGAACATCGACGCTTCCGGCTCGAACGACGGGTCTTCGAGCGGACCGCCTTCATGCGAGAGGTGCCACAGATTGCGGTCGCGCGAGTACGGATCTTTCTTCGTCACCGGCACCGGAATGCCGCGCGCGGCCGCGTAATCGATGGCGTCTTCGCGCGAGACGATGTCCCACTCGCGCCATGGTGCGACGATCTTCAGCTCCGGCGCGAGCGCCTGATACGCGAGCTCGAAACGCACCTGGTCGTTGCCTTTGCCGGTGCAGCCGTGCGCGAGCGCATCGCAGCCGGTGGCGAGGGCAATCTCGACCTGCTTGCGCGCGATGAGCGGACGCGCGGTCGACGTCCCGAGCAGATAGTCGCGCTCGTACACCGCACCGGCGCGGAGGACGGGAAAGAGATAGTCGGCCGCGAACTCTTCCTTCGCATCGACGAGATGAAAATCGCACGCGCCGGTGCGATACGCCTTCTGCGCGAGTCCGGCCGTCTCCTCGGCCTGACCGACGTCGACCGCGACCGCGACGACGTCGCAGCCGTAGTTCTCTTTCAGCCAGGTGATGATGATGGAGGTGTCGAGACCTCCCGAGTACGCGAGTGCAACCTTTTTCACGCTGCTTTCTCCTTCTGCACTGGGCTCACGCGGGACGCGTCGTCTTGTGGAGCGGCGGG
>DASVRB010000226.1:0-6461 GCA_036388835.1 Thermoanaerobaculia bacterium
GCAAGACGACCACCATCGCCAAGCTCTCGCAGCGCTGGAAGAACGAAGGGAAGAGCGTGGTCCTCGGCGCGGCCGACACGTTCCGCGCGGCGGCGATCGAGCAGTTGCAGATGTGGGCCGATCGCATCGGCGTGCCGCTCATCAAACACACCGCAGGATCGGATCCGGCGGCCGTCGCGCATGACGCGGTAGCCGCGGCGAAAGCACGCGGCGCGGATGTGGTGGTGATCGACACCGCCGGGCGCCTGCACAACAAATCGCACCTGATGCAGGAGCTGACGAAGATCCATCGCGTGATCGATCGCGCGGTGCCGGGGGCGCCGCACGAGACGTTGCTGGTCATCGACGGCACGACCGGCCAGAACGGAGTCAGTCAGGCCGCCGCGTTTCTTGAAGCGGCGAAGGTGACGGGCATGGTGGTGACGAAACTCGACGGCACGGCGAAAGGGGGCGTGATCCTCTCGATCATGCGGCAGTTCGACATCCCGGTGAAGTTCGTCGGCGTCGGTGAAGCGGCCGACGACCTGATCCCGTTCGATCCGCAGGCGTACGTCGATACGCTGTTCGAAGCGAAATGAGAGTCCTGCTCGTACTGCTGCTGCTCGCGCTTCCGTTGCATGCCGCCGACGTCGAAGTCGGCGTGCAGCACGTCGGGACGATGATGATGGGCGAAACGACGTTCGACGGCCTGGAGCTCGAGGTCGAGACGACGCGCGGTTTCGCTGCCTCGGCGGAGCTGTTCCTCTCCGATCGCCTGTCGACGCGCGCCGCGGCGACGTTCATCAATCCGGTCGCGGTGATCAATCCCGGCGACATCGATCTCAACACCGTCAGCCTCGACATCTACTCAGTCGGCGCCCGCTGGCACTTTGCACCCGCCTCGCGGGTTTCTGCGTTTGCCGGCGGCGGTGCGGCGTACGTGTCGTTCGGCAATCTCGAAACGCGGTTTACGGATGATGTGGAGCTGACGCTTGGTTCGACAGCCGCTTTCTATGTTGAAGGTGGTGCGCGCTATCGCGTGTTGCCGCGGTTGTTCGTCGAGGCTGGGTTGTCGTACATGCCGCTCGAAGCGAAGACGCGCGTTGTGCTGAATGAGCGTCCCGGTTTGACCCTGCCATCTCGCGTGACGTTCAACCCGCTCACTCTCAGCGCCGGCGCAACCTGGCGGTTTTAGTGGAGCGGCGGGCTTCAGCCCGCCGACTGTTCAATCGCCGGCGGGGCTAAAGCCCGCCGCTCCACCAGAACCGTCGCGCGTTTGCGATTTAGCGTGTGCGCCAGCGGACGCCGAGGACGAGGGACGACACGTTCAATCCGGGGTTGCGTGGCGCGTAACCGCCGTTGGAGATGTGGTTGAGGCGATAGCCGAGAACGACCGGCGTGCGCGACGTGGGCATGAGCACGACACCGGCTCCGAACTGCGTCACGAAGTTGAAGCGCGACGTCGATGCGGGGACTGCTTTCTCCGCGTACATCGGGCCGGTGCCGGCTTCGCCGTAGAACTGCACTCGGGTGGAATCGTTGAAGCGGTGGCGGAGGAGGAGGGCGGCGGCGAGGGCGCGGACGCGCTCGTTGCCGTCGCCGTAGTCGTCGCCGAACCAGCTCTTCGGCTGGTCGATGCTGGTCGGTGAGAGGATGAACGCGAGCTCGGTGCGCGGCGCGAGCGGATGCGCGTACTCGATGTTCACCGACTGCAGCTCGACGTGGCCGTGCCACGTTTCGGGACTGCGGCCGGCGATCGCGGAGATGGAGATGGTCTGCGCGGTGGCGGGGAGGGTCAGCACTGCGAGAACGAGGATCGCGATGCGCAAGGTCTCAGAGCTCCAGTTCGAGGTCGGGACGTTTGGGGCCGTCGCCGGTCTCGGCATCGTACACGGAGCGGCCGCGCTCGCGGTTCATCGCGCCATAGGTGGTGCCGCCGGGCTGCACGACGATGTTCGGGCCGTGCTCGCAGAGGTCGAGGCAGGACACGGCGCAGATGCGCACCGTTGCTTTGCGTCCGAGCGATTTGTTGTGCGCCTTCAACTCTTCGCGAATCAGCTCGCCGCGCTCGTTGCCATGTTTCGCATCGTTGCAGCGGGCCCCTGTGCAGATGAGGAAGAGTGTCTCGAACGGATACTTCATGCGGACTGGGTGACGAATTTCCGCCCTGCATCGATGACGTGTTTCAGATCCTTCGGACTGCACGCCTCGGCATACACGCGCGCGACCGGCTCGGTCCCCGACATCCGGAACAGCAGCCAGGTCTGATCGTTGAAGATCAGCTTCACGCCGTCGGTCGTGTTCATGTCGCGCACTTCCATGCCGTCGATTTTGCTCGGCGGATTGGCGAGCTTCGCGGCGACGGATTCGCGCAGGTGTGGCGTCAGTTTGAGGTCGACGCGCTTCGAGTAGAAGTGGCCGAACTCGCGGTGCATGTCTTCGATGAGAACGGTGATCTTCTTCCCCATCACCGCCACCATTTCGGCAACGAGCAGGCAGGCGAGCACGCCGTCTTTTTCGGGGAGGTGCCGGTACATCGACATGCCGGCCGACTCTTCGCCGCCGAGGGCGATCTTGTCGTCGAGAATCAGCTCGCCGATGTACTTGAAGCCGACCGGCGTCTCATACAGCGGGATGTCGAGCTTGCGCGCGATCGCGTCCATCAGATGCGTCGTCGCCACCGAGCGCGCGAGGCCGCCCGGGATCTTGCGGTAGCGCTTGACATAGATGGCCAGCAGCGCCAGGATCTGGTTCGGCGCGACGAAACGATTGCGCTCGTCGATGATGCCGAAGCGGTCGGCATCGCCGTCGGTGGCCAGACCGATGTCGTAGTTCTCGACACGCACCAGCGCGCGCAGATCGCCGAGGTTCTTCTCGCTGCATTCCGGCGAAAAACCGCCAAAGTACGGGTCGCGGTAGTTGTGGATGATCTTGATCGGGACGCCCGCCTCGAGCAGGAAGTAGTCGAGGTAATCGCGCGAGGTGCCGTAGAGCGAGTCGATGGCCACGCGCAGTCCGCTCTTCGCGATCGCGTCGACGTCGACCTTCGAGCGGAGCTCGGTGAGGTAGCGGTCTTTCGGGTCGATCTCTTCGATCAACTCCGTCTTCTCGTACACATCGAGGCGCTCGTTCTTCTGCTGCACGAGGTGGACTTCGCGCTCGATCTGCTTCGTCACTTCCGGCATCGCCGGCGCGCCGTTGGCGGTCGAGAATTTCAGGCCGTTGTATTCGGGCGGATTGTGCGAGGCCGTGAAGTTGATGGCCCCCATCGCGCGGCGGCGGACGATCTCGAACGAGACGCACGGCGTCGGCACGTCGCGCGTGCAGAGGAACGCTTTGATGTCGTTGAAGGCGAGGATTTTCGCCGCTTCGAGGGCGAACTTTTCGGACAGGAAGCGGGTGTCGTACGCGACGATGACGCCTGTGCCCTGCTGTCCCGAGCTCTTGAGGTAATTCGCGACGCCCTGGCTGGCGATGCGGACGTTCTCGAACGTGAAGTCCTCACCAATCACGCCACGCCAGCCGGAAGTACCAAACTTGATCATCGAACGCGCTCTCTCTCCAACGCGGAGGTCGTCGGGGGAGGAAACGGTAGCACATCGCGTTCCGCTCCACGGCCTCGATGGGACGTCGATGAAACCGTTTACGCGACCGAAGGGCGGGAGCGCTGCGCGAGCTCGATCCGGCCGCTCTGGAAGGCGCGGAGAATGTCGAGATTCACGGCCTGCTGCAGGTCGAGATATTTCGCGTGCTCGGGTGTGGTGACGACGTACGAGAGCTCGAAGTCGAACGACTGATCGCCGAATGCGACAAAGTGCGCGCGGTCGAAGCGGGTGCCGGGCTGTTTCTCCACGGCCGCGCGCAGCAGCGCCGGGATCTCGGCGAGCGTGTCGGGAGGGGTCTCGTGCGCGACCGCGATCTTCATCGTGGCGCGGCGCTCGGTCATCCGCTTGAAGTTGCGGATGCGGCTCTTGAGCAGCTCGCCGTTGGAAATGATCAGTTCCTCGCCGCCCGAGGCGCGGAGGCGCGTGGTCTTGAGGCCGATGTGCTCGACGGTGCCGGAGTGCGCGTCCACGGAAATCGAGTCGCCGAGGATGAACGGCTTGTCGACGACGATGGAGAGGGAGGCGAAGAGATCGCCGAGGATGTTCTGCGTCGCCAGCGCCACGGCCAGACCGCCGATGCCGAGGCCGGCGATGAGGGTCGTCACGTTGAAGCCGAAGTTCGCGAGTGCGACCACGATCGCGAACGCCCACACCGCCGCCACCGCCGCGATGCGGAAGACGTTCATGGTCATGACCGCCGAGGGATCGGTGTCGATGCGGGAGCGGCGGTAGCGCCGCATGAAAAAGTCGATGATCCCGGCGACCCAGAGCGCGCTTTGCGCGATCAGCGACAGCTCGGCGCCGCTGCGGATCAGCCGGGCGATGTTCGGCGGCACCGCCAGCATGCGCATGCCGAGGAGCACGGCGGGGAGAAAAAGAAGGAAGAGCTTCGTCTGCTTGGTGACGTCGAGCAGAAAGTCGTCGAGATCGCTGGCGGTGGTCGCGGCGAGCCGCAAGGCCCGTTTCGCGAACGTGCGCACCGTCCAGACGAGGAGGAGCACGCCTGTGACGATCGAGGCGGCGATGATCAGGTCTGTGAGGGAGTTTCCTGCAAACGGGTCCGGCATGGCTGCGCCGCGAATCGTAACGTGTTCCGCTTCGCTTCCCCTCTGGCCTATTTTCCGCAATGATCGGCAGTGAAATATGACCCGGCCGGTCGTGCTCATTGCCGACGATGACGAACAAGTCTCGATGTTGCTGCGGACGTATCTGCGTCCGCTCGACTGCGAGATCCTGACCGCCCGTGACGGCGAGGAGGCGCTTGCGCTCGCGCAGGCGCGCCTTCCGGATGCCGTCCTGCTCGACGTGATGATGCCGAAGCGGAGCGGCTGGGAAGTCTGCCAGGCGTTGAAGGCGGTGCAGCGGACGTCGCGGATCGGGGTCATCCTCGTCACCGGCCGCGGCGATGTGAAGGACCGGCTGACCGGTCTGCAGGTCGGCGCCGACGATTACCTGGTCAAGCCGTTCAATCGCGACGAGGTGACGAAGCGCGTGCAGACGGTCCTCGACCGTTCACGCGAGGATCGCAACGAGGCGGCGCAGGCGGGACGGACGGTCCTCGAGTCGCTGCTCCTCGATCGCGCCACGGCGCTGCCGACGCTCCCGATCGTGCTCGACCGGATCAAGGAAGTGCTGATCGAGCACGGCGAGATCGGCATTGTTTACGTCGACATCGAACAGTTCGAGGCGATCGAGGCGGAGTACGGCTGGGCGTTTTTCGACGAGCTGCTCTGCCATGTCGGCCAGATCATCTCCGCCGAGGCGAAGGGAAGATTCGCGAATGCGATCGTGACCTGCCATCGCGCCGGCGGCTCGAGCTTCTACGTTTTCTTTGAAACGCGCGGCCAGGACCTGACGGCGGAGAACGCGTCCGAACGGATCGCGAACGAGCTGCGGCAGAAACTGATCGATTCGACGCGGCAGCGCTTCGTGCAGGTGCACGCCGAGGAGATCGGCTTCTTCGTCGGGACGACGCGCATCGACTACCGGCCGCAGATCCGGCTCGAACGGCAGCTCTATGCCGGCATGCGCATCGCCGCCGACGCGGTGCGCGACGCGGAGCAGCAGCGGAAGAAACAACTGACGCGCGAGCTGCGCGACATCATCCGCCGCAAGCGGGTGACGACGCTGTTCCAGCCGATCGTCTGGGCGAAGGACCTGACGGTGTTCGGCTACGAGATCCTGACGCGCGGTCCTGCCGGGTCGTCGTTCCGCAATTCGGACATGCTCTTCTCGTTCGCACGCGAGGCGAAGCTGGCGTGGGCGCTCGAGGCGATCGCGCTGGAAGGGGCGCTCAAGCGGCTGCGCAGCGTCGATCTCGGGCAGAAGAAGTTCCTGCTGAATCTCGAGGCGGAGATGTTCGGGGAGTCGGAGTTCCGGATCCACGAGATGGTTTCGTACTTTGCGGCGAACCGCGGCAATTTCGTGTTCGAGCTGACCGAGCGCGCGGCCATCGAGGATTACGCGCAGTTCCGCGAATTGCTCAATGAATTCCGGCAGAAGGGGATCGAGGTGGCGATCGACGACGCCGGGTCAGGCTATGCGTCGCTCGAAGCGATCGCCGCGCTCGCACCCGACTATCTGAAGATCACGAAAAGCCTCGTTTCGACGCTCGCGGACGAGCCGATCAAGCAGGACCTGGTGAAGATGCTGGTGGAGCTCGGCGGCAAAGTCGGCGCGAAAACGCTGGCCGAAGGCATCGAGACCGAGGAGGAGTACGCCACCTGCCGCGACCTCGGCATCGACCTGATTCAGGGCTATTACTTTGCCCACCCCCAGGAAGACGTAGCCTTGGGCGACGCGGAGGTCGCGCAGTCGGTGGCCGCGCGATCGGCGCTGGTGTCGACGTAGGTTCGCACTCGTTGTCGCTAGTGGAGC
>DASVRB010000227.1:0-3134 GCA_036388835.1 Thermoanaerobaculia bacterium
GCCAGTCGCCGCTTTAACTGCGATCGGAGTGAAAGCGGCGACTGGCGTCGCCGCACTCCAAACTAATGCGTGAACGTCACGATTGCCTTCGTGATCCCGTTCTGCAGTGCGACACCCAGATTCGGCGACATCGTGTAGAACGGCCGAAGGTCGATCTGGTTCGCCAGCGCCTGCGCGCCTGCGCTCGCGCAGAGATCGCCGGTGCGTTGTGCGTTTTCGAGCGGACGGCGGACGCGGAAATTCGGGTAGAGGCGCTGCAGGTCGTCGCGCAGTGCGCCGTGCGGCTTTACGTCGTACGTCTTATTGAACGACGTCACCGCGAGCTCTTCCTTCGCCAGGCGGCCTTTGTCGTCGTAGGTGTAGGCGACGTTCGCGCTCCAGTCGGCCTTCGGCTTTCCTTCAGCGGCGAAACCTTCGTAGCCGCCTTTGATCGCGACCGCGCTCAATACGTCATTTGCGTACGCGTAATCGGCGGTCATGGAGATGAGGTGATTGCACGCGCCGCTGTTCTGATAATCGACCTGCTGCCGCGCAATGCGTCCCGCAGCGTCGAATGAATAATGATTCGTGTAACGCTGCGCGTCGATGATCAGGTCTTCGCGGTCGAGCAGCCACACCCCTTCGCCGCCCGCGTGCGCGACGTACGTCAGGATCTCGCCGCCGGCGCTGGAGGTGATTTTTTCGAGGTATTGCGAACCCTGCACATAGCGGATCTGGTTTCCCTGCTTGTCGCTCCAGCTCTGCAGTGCGTCATTCGCGAAGGTCCACCCTTCGGCCTTGCGTGCGTCGCGGATCTCGCGCTGGCGTGCGGGCGTGTAGCGCAGCGACTCGAGCATCGACGCCCCTTTGTACATACACGGCAGGTCGTCATTGCGATGCAGACGGTCGTTGTCGAAATAGGTAGAGCGCGTCGCCGACGCTCCTGCTGTACAAGGGCGCGAATTCCAGACCGGCTGCGAAACGAGATACGGCCCATGCCAGCAGCGCTCGCACCACGTCGCCTCCTGCGGCAATTTGCGGCCGCAGAACGAACAGACGATTTTCGTGCGCATGTCTTCGAGCTCGCGCTGCAGCTCGAACATATGTTCGTCGATGCGAACCCTCGCCTCGGCGTCGGTTTCGAGCTCGGCGTAACGGCGGTACCGCTCGACCGCGCCGGCGTAATTTCCCTGTTTCTCGAAAATCAGCGCCTGATTGAAATACACGGCGGCATCGTTCGGCCGCAATTGCGCGGCCTGTTCGAACAGCTTCAATGACTCGTCGAACTCGGCGCGGCCATAAAGAAACTTGGCGCGATTGAAGAGATCGGCGTACTCCTGGTCGGCCTGCCGCTTTTTCTGTAATTCGCGCTGGAACTGCAGCTCGAGCTGCAAGCGATCGATGTGCGGTTTCTCGTCGCCCGCCGGAAACAGTTGCAGGTACCGATCGACTTTGACCTGGGCCTCGGAATACCGCCCCGCGCGCGCGAGCACGACGCCCATGTTGTACAGCACCGCCGGGTGATCGGGCTTCAATGCATCCGCCTTGGCGAGATGCTCGTACGCGGAGGCGTAGTCGGCGATGTCGGCGAATTTCTTTCCGAAAAATACGGAGCGGGTGAACTCTGCCTCGGCGTCCTGCACAGGAGCTTCCTGCGCAATTGCGGACAGAGTCAAAACCAGAATGCAGAACGCAGAACGCAGAACGAAGAATTTGGAAATGCGCTCTCTTCTTACTTCTTCGTTCTGCGTTCTACGTTCTTCATTCATATTCATTGAAGGAATTCGTCCACCAGTCCACTAAGCCACAACAACTGATCCTCGGACGGATGGCTCTGGGTCAGCACGAGATAGAGTGCGCGTTTTTTCTGTGCGGCGGAGACGTCGCCGGTGATGTCGCGCAACATGCGCTCCGGCTCGGCGGCGACGGCGGGATCGACTTCGAAGATGACGTCCGCTGCTTCGCGCGGCGCCCAGTGCGGCGCGACGTCGTCGCCGAACAGGCGGCGGATCAACGCGATGCGGTCGCGCTCGTCCACCGCGTCGCGCGCCGCGGTGGCGAGGCGGCTGCGCATGCCGGACCCTTCGATCAGCAGGCGCACGTTCGACAGCAACTGAATGCGCTGCATGCAGGCGTCGAAGATCTTCGACTTGATCTCTTCATCCGTGATGGACGCGGATGCGCGGAGGATGTTCTGGATGCGCTGCTTCTCATATTCGACAAAGCGCTCCGCGGTTTCCTGCGCTGACTGCGGGTCGTGCTCCGGCACGGTGCTCTCGATCGCCGCGTCGGTGTCGTGCAGCTCCGGCGCGACCGGCGCGTCGACGACGATCTCTTCCGGCGCGGGCTCGGGCAACGAAGCCGTCGCGGCTTCTGCATCGAGAGGCAACGTTGCAGGTGGCGGCTCGGGCGCGGGTGCAGCGAGGTCGATGAGCGGCAGGTCGAGCGCCGCGACGACCGGCTTCGCCGTATCGAGTGTCTTCGTCGGCTTCAGATCTTCGGGAGCGGTGAGCACGGTCTGCACCGCGCTCTGCGGCATCGTCGCGAATTTCGGCGCGTTGAGCTGCGGCGTCGCCGCGGGCTCGGACCAGAGGCCGCGCACGATCTCGGAGTCGCTGGTGAGCTTCTCGTCGAGCAGCCGCTCGCGCAGACGCAGACGGACTTCTTCACGCACCCTGAGCTGCGCCGTCCGCTCGGCGTCGCTGAGGAAATCGGCCGCTGCTTCATCGCTGGTCATGTCGCAATGGCACGGCCCGACGCGATCGGCTTCGTACTGTTTCCTGATGCCGCGCAGGTACTCGACCGCATTCGCGTTCGTGGCGATGTGCAGGTCGCGCGCGCGGTCGCACGCGGTCTGCGTCGCGAACTGGTTCACGCCGCTCACCTCGACGAATTGCTTCGAGTCGGGACGGTAGAGCTGCACGTGAAAGTGGTACGCGTCGCACGGACGCCCCACCGGCGCGGCAGAACAGACCAGTGGCTGTTGTGCGGAGATGGTGAACGCCGCGAACGGGGTGGCGAGGAGCAGACCGAGGTGGCGGAGGCGCATGGGGCGGACGGCCGCGATTATACGGCGCACGTAAACGGCGCATTCAACAGTCGCGTCTCTCAGTCGTACTGCTGACAAGGAGAAACGAAATGAAGAAACGACTGAT
>DASVRB010000228.1:0-3474 GCA_036388835.1 Thermoanaerobaculia bacterium
GTCGCCGCACTCCAAAGCGGGAACGTGATGCGTTTCTCGTCGTACGCTCTCAGGACCGAATCCTGATGTTCTGATCGTCGACGATCCACAGCTCGTTCTGAATGCGTCGAATGCGTAGCGCATCGATCAGGCGAGCCGCGAACGCGAGCACCGCCGGCTTATCCTGACGCTTCAGACGCAGCACAATGATTCCGGCGTGCGCCGCCGGCGGATAGGCTCTGATGTTTCCGAATCCGATATCGAGCGTGATCAGCGTTCTCGACTCAGCGGTGCAAATCGCCGCGAGGCGGGTGTCAGATGTACCACCGAGATGCTGCTGCACAACGCTAACGGCGTCCCAGCCGGCTAGACGAAGAGCTTCCGCAAACTCCTCGGGCAGGTTCTCATCGGTCTTGAACCGCATCCTCACAGCCTAGGCTGGCAACGCGATGATCTGTTCGCGCGCCAGGTCCGCAGCGTATGCGATGCAGGCATCGATCGCCTGCCGATGCAGACCTGGGTAACTCTGGAGGATTTCGTCCGCTGAGATGTGTGCCGCGAGGTTGTCGAGCACGACGGAGACGGGGATGCGGGTCCCGGCGACGCAGGCCTGACCGTGGCAGACCGCGGGATCTACAGAGATCAGTTCTCGCCAGTTCACCCGCGCATTGTACCTATCGCGTCAGCTCGGAAACGTGATCCGGAACGTGCTTCCCTCGCCGGGCGTGCTCGCTACGTCGATGCGGGCGCCGTGCAGTTCGACCAGGTTTTTGACGATGGCGAGGCCGAGGCCGGCGCCGCCGGTGGCGCGATCGCGGGATGGATCGGCGCGGTAGAAACGGTCGAACACATGCGGCAGGTGCTCGGGCGCGATGCCTTCACCGTTGTCGCGGATCGCTACCTCCGCGTGGGTGGCGAACGCACGCGCGGAGATCGCGATCTCTCCCGCCGGACCTGCGTGGGCGAGCGCGTTCACGACGAGATTCATCACGATCTGTTGGAAGCGGACGCGATCGACGGAGAGGCGGAGGTCGTCTGGTACATCGACGATGATGCGCGACTGCGCGGCGTCGGGTTGCGAGGCGACGAAGCGTTCGATGAACTCGCGCAGGTGCACCGTCTCGACGTGCAGCGGCAGCGTCCCCGCTTCCGCGAGCGATAGCGTCTGCAGATCATCGACGAGGTGTTGCAGCAGCGTCAGGTCGTCGTGCAGCGAATCGAGCACGGCCCGATCCGTTGTGCGCAGACCGTCCTGCAGCGCTTCCACCGTGCAAAGCAGATTGGTCAGCGGCGTGCGCAGCTCGTGCGCCACGTCGTCGACGAGGTTGCGGCGGAGCACGCGGTCGCGCGCCAGCTCTCCGGACATCGCGTTGAACGCGCGCGCGAGCTGTCCGAGCTCGTCGCGCGAATTCACCTCCACGACATGACCGACGTCGCCTGCTTCGATCCGTCCGACCGCCTGCTGGAGCTGCTCGACCGGCCCGACGATGTTGCGAGCGAGGAGCGCGGTCGAAAGCAGTGCGACGAGGCCGACACCGATCACGATGCCGAGAAGTCCGCGATTCACCTTCTGGAGCGTGACGTCGCTGCGGCGCGATTCACGCGGCACCGGCAGCAGCGTCGCCAGAAGCGCGCCGTCGCCGCGCCGAATTGCGATTCCCGGCAGCATCACCTGCAGGAGTCGGCCGTGGATTCTGCACGAAAGCTCGAGCCGTCCTTCCGAGCGGCTCACGCGCACGATCTCGACCCGAACCGTCGCGCCGATGAGGCGGTCGTGCGTGTCGAGCAGCAGCAGGTCGCGATCGTCGAAGTGATCGAGGCGCAGCGAAAGCAGCAGCGACTCGATTCCTTTCCAGCCGTTGCGGCCATGATGCGCGGTGAGCGTCGCCGTCATGGCGTCGACGTCGGGACGCGGCGCCGGTGCGTCGCGCGTCAGCCGCTCGACTTCGATGCGCACCATCCGGCTCGAGGTGATCGCCACCGCCGCGATCGAGGCGATCACGACCGCCGCCACCGCGAGCACGAGCCGCAACCGGAGACTCACGCCGTCTCCTCGTCGCGCAACGCGAGGCGGTAGCCGACGCCGAACGTCGTTGCGATCGCGACCGGCCCACCATTCAGCTTGCGCCGGAGGTTTTTGACATGGACGTCGATCGCGCGCAGGTCCGGCACATCGCCGTCGCCGAGCCGCGCGGAAACGGCGATCTGGTCGCGCGAAACCGCGCGTCCTCTCGCTGTCATCAGTGTCCGCAGGATGCGCGCCTCGGTCGGTGTGACGTCGATGCCGCGGTCGCCGAGGGTGGCGCGGAGAGAACGGACGTCGAGCTCGAGCGCGTCGAAACGCAGGCGATCTTCTTCGACGCGCTGCTGCCGCCGCAGGATCGTGGCGATGCGCGCCACGACCTGTCGCGGACTGAATGGCTTCGTGATGTAGTCGTCGGCGCCGAGCTCCAGACCGCGCACCTGATCGTCCTCACGCGTGCGCGCGGTGAGCATCACCACCGCCACGTTCGACTCGCTGCGCAAACGGCGGCAGACATCCATCCCGTACAAACCAGGCAGCATCAGATCGAGCAGCACGAGGTCATAGCGGCCGCTGCGCGCTTCTTCGAGACCGCTCACACCGTCGTGCACCGCATGCACGTCGTATCCGGCGGCTTGAAGATAAATGGCAAGCGATTCGACCGTCTTCCGGTCGTCCTCGACGATGAGGATGCGTGACTTCACGCCACGCATTCTCCCGCGCGCGGCAGCATCAGCATCACTTCGTCAACGCGTCGTAAATCGCCGCGCTGAGCTCCCCCGCCGACGGCGGGTCGAGGTTCGCCATGACCACCACCGTCCAGGTCGGGCCGCTTTTCACCGACGCATTGAGGCCGGGAGCTCCGCCGCCGTACTGCGTTTCCTTCTCCACCCGTCCGGCAAACGGTTTGTCGAGGTGAAAGAACCAGGCGGTCCGTTCCGGGTCCATCACTTTTCCGGTGCGAAGCGCTTCATCGAGCGCGAACAGATCGCGGGCAGTCGCATACGCGCCACCCGCGGCGCTCGGTCCGACGCCGAGCATCAACGTGTTGCTGCGGAGCGAGGGGCCGCCGTTGCCGGTGTAGCCGGTCGCCACGTTCGGAACGATCGCATCGTGCTCGACGAACGTGGCGGTCTGCAATCCGGCGCGACGAATCACGTTCTCCTCGACGTACTTTTCGTAAGGCATACCGGAAACGCGCGCGATCACTTCGCCGAGCACGATGTAGCAGCCGTTGCAGTACTGCTTGCGCGTGCCGGGATCGAAAAGCAGCGGCTTCGGTGCGACCCAGTCGTAGTAATCGCGATTCGTGCGGAACCGCTGTTTGCCCTCGCGCGTGAACTCGGGACCGAAAAAGTCGGCGATTCCCCCTTCCATGTCGACGAGTTGCTGAATCGTCGCGCCGCGCGCCGCGGCATTCGGGTAGTCGGGGAGGTGCTTACCGATCGTATCGGACGGCGCGAGCTTGCCGG
>DASVRB010000229.1:0-6304 GCA_036388835.1 Thermoanaerobaculia bacterium
GTCGCCGCACTCCAAACGACTACCGGACTTATGCTGCAAGCCATGAGCGAACGCACTTCAGAAATTGAACGCGGTCCGATCAGCGGGCTGGTGCCGATGATCCATGTCGTCGACGTTGGAACGTTCGGTGGAGTTTTACCGGTTGCTGGGGTTCGACATCGGCAACTCTGTGCCAGCGAACGGGCGACTGGAGTGGGCGTGGTTGTATGCGCCTGGGGCCGCGGACTGGAAGCGGGGGCCAAATCTGATGTTGTCGCGGAGCTCTCGCGCGATCGACTCCGGCGCGCAGGACGTGCTGTTCTATCTCTATGCGGCCGATCTCGAAGCGTTGAGAAATCGTCTGCAGGCGGCGGGCGTCAGCACTGGTCCGATTCGTTATCCCGAATATTTGCCAAAGGGCGAATTCAGGCTGCAGGATCCGGACGGCTATACGTTGATGATCGCGCAGTCGACGGCGGAGACGCCGTAATCGCCGCCTCACATGAAATTCGGCGTGTGCAGGTTGGAGAGCATTTCCGCCTGCTCTGCACTGAAGCCGGCGTGCTCGAGACGCTTGAGACGGTTCTGGTGCATGGTCGCGAGCAATTCGCGGAACGCTTCGTGGCCGCGCGCAATCGCGCGCGGTTCTGTACCGCCGGCCGCAAGCACGGTCAGCGCGTCCTGCAACGGGGCGGGGACGCCGCCGACTCCGGCCAGCGTTGCCGCGCGGCGGCGCACGCTTGCTTCGAGCCGCGCATAGAGACGCTCGTCGTGCGCGAGCGCCCAGCGTACGTGCGACAAACCAAAGTGGACGTGACGTGCTTCATCGGTTCGCGCGCGGCGTGTCAACTCCGCGGTTGCTTCATCGGGAGCCCACGTTTCGATGTACGTCAGCAGATCGAGAAACGTGCCTTCGCCGAGGACGGAAAGAAGGAAAGTAGCCTCAGTGAAATCGCGCGTTTCGAGCAGCGAGAGCAGCGAACGCGAGGTGGTGACGGATGAGATTCCGAGCCCGCCGCCACCGGCGCGTGCGCGTTTGAGAAAAACGTCGATGTGACGCGCTTCGTCGGCGAGCTGCGACGCGAGAAACAGCGCCACTTCCGCATACGCGGGATGGATCTGCGAGACGAAGCGCGACGGCACATAGAGCGCCGAAAGCTCGTTCTCCGCGAGAAAGGTCATCACCTGCCCGACCGCATGTTCGAGCGGCGCAGGAAGCGGTTTCACGGTGTGCCACGGGATGTCGCGGCTCGCATCCCACTGCGCCGCCACGCCCTGCTCGTACAGCTTCCCAACCTCGGGGGGCGCGACGTGATCGCGCTCGATCAATGCGAACGGATACGGCGGACCTCCCGGCTCCACGCGCGCACCGCGCGGTGCGAATCCGCTCTCCGTATTCGCACGCGGCGGCATCGGCACGGCCGCGAGCATCGCGGCGCTGCTCGGCACTCCGTCGCGCCCTGCGATCGCAAGCCCCGCTTCGGGTTCACCTGCCGCGACAGAGAACGGACCGCGCGCGATGAGATGACGCTCCGTCCCCTCCCCGATCGCTTCGCGGCCGGCGTACTCGTGCCTCTCCGCGCGACACCACGACGCGAGATCCTCGCGCACCGCGCTGCTGCGCGAGAGGATCGCCAGCATCCCGCCCGGCTCCAGCATTTCGAGCGCGGGACGCACGAGCGCGAGCAGGCCATTGCTCAGCGTGAGCTCGCCCGCGTCGATCGCAACCGCGGCAGCCGCGCTCGCGCTGCTATCGAGCACCTTTTGCAATGGCCTCCTCGAGACTGCGATATCCCTCTTCGCGCGGCGGCATCCACGCGCGCAGTCCTTCGAGCTCGAGCAGCCGGCGATGTTCCGGAATTTCCCACTTCATCGCGAACAGCACGCGCGTAAAGTCGGCGCGCTTCTTTTCCGGCAGCGTCGGAAGCGCGTCGAACATGCAGTGATCGAAGCCGGGCGTCGTGTACAGCACCGTCACTTTCGACGGGTCGATCCGGCCGGCCGCCTGCTCGGTCACCCACACCAGATCGCCGATCGCGCCGGCGTCGGCCGCACCTTCGTGCAAGGCGCGCAGGACGTCGAGCTCACTGCTGCCGGTGTCACCGTGCTTGCCGAGATCCGTGTCGAACGGCACGAGCGTGACGCGATCGAGATCGACCCCTTCCTCTTCGAGAAAATGCAGCGGCAGGATGCGCGCCTGCGTCGAATCGCGGCTGCCGACGGCGAGCCGTTTTCCTTCGAGATCCTTCACGTTTCCGATCGACGCGTCCGCGCGCACGACGATCTTCGCGTGAAAGTCGCGATCGGAGTCGCGCATGCCGAGGGATAGTGAGGTGCCGCCGGTGCGCTGACGCACCCGGACGTGTGCGAGCGGCGTGTTCCAGGCGATGTCGATGTGGCCGGCCAGCAGTTCCTCGACCTGCCGTTCGTAGTTCGAATAAAGAGCAAAGTCGAACGGCACACGCTCGCTGACGAAATAGTCGCGAATGCCTTCCCAGATCGGGACGACTTTCGCGTCGTACGCGACCGCGCCGAGAAGAATGGAATCGTCATTACGCATGATTCAGGACGTCCTCAGAAGAGCGGCAGGCCGGTCAGCGCCTTGCCGATGAAGTCTTTCAGGTGATCGACAGTCGGCGCCATGACCCAGCCGGCGCGCGCGTCGCGAAACAGCCGCTCGATCGACAGATGCCGCGAAAATGCGGCGCCGCCGCAGGTCTTCATGGCGAGGTCGGTGACGTCGACCGCTGCTTCGAGCGCGGCGAGCCGCGATTGCAACACATACAGCGGCGTGACCTCGGACGGGTTCTCCATGAGGCCGATCGTGTACGCGAGCAGTGCGCGCGACTGTTCGGTCCGCACGCTCATCTCCGCAAGCCGCGCACGGAGATTCGGCAGATCGCGCAGGCTCGTGCCGCTGTGCTCGAACGTCGTTCCGGCGAGATGCGCGCTCGTCCGCGACACTGCCGCGCGACAGAGGCCATTCGCCATCGCCGCGGTGCCGATCGAAAACCACGGCAGCACGACCTCGAGCATCGTCTTCGCCCCTTCGCCGAAGGGCGAGATCATGTCGCCCTTTTTCACGCGAAGGCGCGTGAGCTCCACCGGAGCGGAGTCATTGCCGCGCAATCCGAGGCCGTCGAACGACGACGTGATCTCGACACCGGCCGCATCGCGGCGAGCGAGATAAATGACCGATTCGAGCGGTGAGCCTGCGTCGGGCATCTGCGATGACGAGACGTACGAATGCGCGTGCTTCGCGGCCGTGACCCACGACTTCGACGCGGACGTCAGAAAGTCGCCGTCCGACGCCTCCATGCGCGACACAGGTGCCCAGAACTGCGAGCGCGATCCCTTTTCGGAGAACGCGAGCGTGGTGAGATGGTTTCCGTCGGCGATGTCGCGCAGAACGGCATCGCGACCTTCGAGCGTGGAAGACGACGCGATCGCCTGCGCCGACGTCACGTGCATCACGTAGATCATGGCCGTCGAGCCGCAGGCGCTCGCCAGCTCTTCGACGACGGCCGCGAACGTGCGCGGTCCTTCACCCTTGCCACCGTTCTGACGCGGCACGCAAAGGCCGAGAAAGCCTTCTTTCGCCAGCGCGTCGATGCTTTCGGAGGGGAAACGAGCAGACCCGTCGACCTGGTCTGCAGCAGGCAAAGCAACCTCGCG
Organism: Thermoanaerobaculia bacterium; assembly: GCA_036388835.1. Lineage (GTDB taxonomy): Bacteria > Acidobacteriota > Thermoanaerobaculia > Gp7-AA8 > Gp7-AA8 > QHVT01. Next base: position 3,655 of record DASVRB010000229.1, read on the forward strand.
CGCGATGCGGCCGGCAGCGTCGACAAGGGTTCGAGATTCAACAGTCAAACCGTACATATGGCTCCTCGGGCGCGGATGGTACAACCTCATTCCAGCGCCCGCATCGCGAACGTCACTGCCGCACGCGCGGCGAGCTCCGGAAAGTGATCATCGACATCGCAGGCGTTCGCTGACACGCACAACGGCAGCGCGCTTGCTCAGGCGGAGTGTCATGACTCCTCCCTCACGTCGCGGAGCGATCGCGTTGCTGATGTTCACGCTCTTCTCGACCGCGTGTCGAAGCATGACCCCGTCGGAGCTCGCAGCGACGAAGCCGGCATTCGATCCGCTGCAGTACTTTGACGGCGCGACCCATTCGTGGGGAGTGATCGAAAATCGGCGCGGCAATCCGGTCAGCCAGTTCAACGCCGATCTCACCGGCCGCCGTGCAGGTGACGAGCTGACGATCGAGCAGCGATTCACGTTCGAGAACGACAGACGCGAAACAAGACACTGGCGGATTCGCCGCTTCGGTCCGAATCGCTACGAAGCGACCGCGAACGACGTCGTCGGTGTCTCCAAAGGCGAGGCCCGCGGCAACACGTTCCACTGGAGCTACGTCGTCGAGGGAGAGCGCGCGGGCTTCATCGATGACCTTCGTTACGAGCTCTGGATGTACCTGATGGACGACGGCCAGACGCTGATCAATCGCGTCACCATCACCAAATTCGGCATTGTCGTGGCGCGGACGACGGAACGATTTCGGCGCGACTGAGCTGGCTGCGTTGCCCGAGGCTGGGCCAACCAGCGCCGCCGGCCGTGCCGGCTCGGAATGACAGCGTTGTGTGTGCCGCGCTGTGAGAAAGCGTCAGCTACGACGTGAGCACGAACGCGGATGAATACGCGTGCATCTGCTCGTACCTCGGGGTGAGCGACGCGATGGTGCACGTCGTCGGTGTGATCGCATACTCGGTGTCGAAGTCTTCGTAGCTTCGCGCCTTCCACAGCGTTCCAAGGGGGTCGACCACAATGGACCGGCCGGTCTGACCGCGGAAGATCGCCGAGCCGTCCGTGCCGACGAATGCTTCGAACGTCCACGGCCGCTCCTGCGGAAACTGCTGCATGTAGGCCGCGATCTCGCCGAGGAGGCGACCGAACAACTCCGCGCGGCCGGACTCCGCACGCAACGTGGTTGCAATGGCCTGGCTCAGAAGAGCGTCGGCTGGCGACGTCGCAATAGAGGACGAAAGCGTCGCCTCCGCAGGCGTTGCAGACTGCTCGATCTCACTCGTTGCGGGCATGCGGACACCGTAGCATCGGCCTCCTCGCGCGACAGCAATTGCGGATCGCCGGCGGGCGCTTTCCGCCGAGGTACGATTTCGAGATGGCAGTGTGGATCGATCGCGTCATCCAGCGGCCGCGCCTCTCCGCGGTCTGGATCCGTTTCGTCGAGCCGCTCCTCCGCTTCTGGCCGACGTATCCGCCGGACTGGCAATTGCGACGCATGCTCGTTTTTGAACGCGCGCACGGCCGCTGCGAAGGATGCGGCTGGCCGGTCGGCACGCTGCGACAAATGGACGACGGCTGGCGAATGGTCGGCGCGCACGTACACCATGTGACGTCGATCGCGCGCGGCGGCCGCCATGGCCTGCCGAACCTCCGCCTCCTCTGCACCGCTTGTCACGCGCGCCAACATCCCGGCAACGAGTGGCTGCAGGAGTGCGTTCGCGACGACCGGTGGTCAATGTTCGTACGGCGGCGCTGAAGCACGGCTATTGAAGGTTCGTCGCGGCGGCGCGGACGCGCGACAGCAGACGCGCGTCGCCGATCGCCTCCGTCACCTGCTCGAATTCCGGAGCCGGTCCGCGCCAGCGCAACTCTTCGACGTCATTGAAGAGCGGCAGGTCGGAGCGCAGTGTGGCGAGCTCTCTGAAGAGCAGCGCGAGGTCGCGGTGCTCGCCGAGAACGGTATCGGGGAACTCGTCGATCGCGCCATAGCGGCCGATCACCCGCGCGGCCGTTTTCTTACCGAAGCGCGGGATCCCGGGGTAGCCGTCGGCGGCATCGCCGACCAGCGCCAGAAAATCGGGAATGCGAGCAGGGATGACGCCGAACTTTTCCTGCACTCCCGCTTCGTCGCGAATTTGACCGCTCCGGCGATCGACCTGCACGACGCGTGTGCCGTCGACGCACTGCGCGAGGTCCTTGTCCGGCGTCCAGATGCAGACCTTCTCGACCTGCGCGTCGCGCGACGCGAGCAACGCCGCCGCGGCCAGCGCGTCGTCCGCCTCCACCTCCACCATCGGCCAGGTCGCCACGCCCATCGCCGCGAGCGCCGTCTCGAGCGGATGGAACTGCGCCCACAACAGCGGATCGATTCCAAGGCCGGTCTTGTAGCCAGGCCAGAGCTCGTTGCGGAACGACTCGATGACGTGGTCGGTCGCCACGCCAATGTGCGTCGCCCCTCCCTCGATCATCTGCACCACCGTGTTCAGCACGCCCGAGACCGCGCTGTATCGCGGAGGCGCCGCAATCCCGCGCCGGATTCCATAAAAGTGGCGGAACAGCTCGTAAGTCCCGTCGATGAGGTGAACGATCACCGAAGCACGATAACTTTTGGAGTGCGGCGACGCCAGTCGCCGCTTTCATACGCCGCGGCAGCATCGCTGCC
>DASVRB010000230.1:0-8263 GCA_036388835.1 Thermoanaerobaculia bacterium
ACGGCACCATCGATCAGAAGATCGGGCACAAAACGCACTCCGTCGTGGCGGTGCCGATCTACATCGGGAAGACCGTCTGCGGCGTGCTCGAGCTGATCAACCGTCTCGAAGGGAAGACTTTCACCCGGCGCGACATGACCCTCCTCGAGATCTTCGCCGGCTACACCTCCTTCACCTTGCAGAACGCGCTCGACGCCAAGCGCGCGCACGAGCTGGCGAAGAAGGACGACCTCACCGGTTTGTACAACGACCGCTGGTTTCACGTGCGTCTCACCGAGACGCTCACCAACGCGCGCCAGAGCGGCAAGGACGCGGTGCTGCTGTTCATGGACCTCGACCGCTTCAAGTTCGTGAACGATTGCCACGGCCACCTGGCCGGCAGTCAGGTGCTGCGCGAAGTCGGCTTTCTCCTCAAGCGGACCATTCAGCGCGGCGATGCGACCGTGGCGCGTTACGGTGGCGACGAGTTCGTGATGATCCTTCCCGAGACCTCGCTCGAAGAAGGATTGAGGATCTGCGAGGAGATCCGCTCCACGATCGAGACCACCACGTTCCTCGAACGCGAGTGGGGGTTCAGCATGCCGCCGCTCCGTCTGCGCGGGATTCTCTCCGCGTCGATCGGCGTCGCCTGTCACCACCCGATCCGCGACAGCACCACCTCGATCGAGCTCGACAAAAGCGAGCTCCTGCGCCGCGCCGACGTGGCGATGTATCACGCCAAATCGCTCGGAAAAAATCAGGTCGTGGTGTGGGATGAGTCATTGCTGACAACCGCCTCCAGCGGGATCTCCGACAGCGTCTGATTTCTGCTATCGTCACCCATCTTTTTTCTGGAGGTACCGGTGACACGAATCACTGCTGAATACATTTGGATTGACGGACAGAAACCGACGGCGAAGCTCCGTTCGAAGACGAAGATCCTCGACGCCTCGGTCAAGAAGCTCGGCGATCTGCCGGAGTGGGGCTTCGACGGCTCGAGCACGTCCCAGGCAACCGGTCACTTCAGCGATCTTCTGCTTCGCCCGGTGAAGGCGATTCCCGATCCGCTGCACCGCGAGGGCGATCTGCTCGTTCTCTGCGAAGTGCTCAATCCGGACGGTTCCGTGCACTGGAGCAACACGCGCGCGCAGCTTCGCGAATACGCCGAGAAATACGCGGCGGAAGAAGCGTGGTACGGCATCGAGCAGGAGTACACGCTCTTCGAAGGCAATCGTCCGATGGGCTGGCCGGATCACGGCTTTCCCGCTCCGCAGGGCGGCTACTACTGCGGCGTCGGCAGCGATGAAGTCTTCGGCCGCGATCTCGTCGAAGCGCACGCCGATGCCTGCATGCGCGCCGGCATTCACATCGAAGGAACCAACGCCGAGGTCATGCCGGCGCAGTGGGAATTCCAGATTGGGCCGCTCGGGCCGCTCGACGTCGCGGACGAAATGTGGCTCGCGCGCTGGCTCCTGTACCGCATTGGCGAAGACTTTGGCGTCAGCGCGACGCTCTATCCGAAGCCGGTCAAAGGCGACTGGAACGGCGCCGGCGCGCACACGAACTTCTCGACCAAAGCGATGCGCCAGGAAGGCGGCATGAAGGTCATCGAAGAAGCGATGCGCAAGCTCGAAAAGCGGCACGACGAGCACATCAAGGTCTACGGCGCGCACAACGAAGAGCGACTGACCGGACTGCACGAGACCGCGCCGATCCATCAGTTCCGCTGGGGCACCAGCGACCGCGGCGCCTCGGTGCGCATCCCGATGGCCACGGCCAACCTCGGTTACGGCTATTTCGAAGATCGTCGTCCCGCCGCGAACATGGACCCGTATCAGGTCTGCGCCATCCTGCTCGACACCGTCTGCGGCGACTACTGATCGAACACACACATCTGATTGCAACGGCGGGCCTCGGCCCGCCGTTTTTGTTTTGAGGTCGTTCTTGTGGAGCGGCGGGCTTTAGCCGGGCTTTAGCCCGCCCAGCAGTCGGCGGGCTAAAGCCCACCGCTCCACTTGTTATCGCCCTCGGGACGCGCGTCCTTGCGATACAGTGCCCCCGTTTTGCGCTCCACCGAATCGCGCGTTCGCGTCCGTTACAAAGAGACCGATCAGATGGGCATCGCGCATCACGCGAATTACCTCACCTGGTTCGAGATCGGCCGCACCGATCTCTGTCGCGAGGCCGGTCTGCCGTACGCCGACATCGAAGCGCGCGGCTATCTGCTCGTGGTGACGGAAGTCGGTTGCCGCTACCGCGCCTCGTTCCGTTATGACGACGAGGTCGTGATCCGGACGTCGATTGCGGAGTGGGGGAGTCGCGCGCTCAAATTCGCGTACGACTTGTACGGCGGCGACGAATTGCGCGCGTCCGGATTTACCGCGCACCTCTGGCTCGATCGCGTGACGCGCAAGCCGCTGCGCGTCGATGACGAAGTCGCGAACGTGTTCGCGCCGTATCGGCCTTGAATCGCGCTACAGCCGCATCATGCCGCCCTTGAGGTTGGCCTCAGGGTTGGCTTTGAACTGATCGCGGTTCGCCTCGGACGAGAAGTAGTAGATCTTCCCTTTGTATTCGAACGTCGGCGTCGCCGCGCGAATCGAGATCTTGCTGCCGTCGATCGGATCCATGGCGATGGCCGGCGTGAAGGGGAGGCTGGTGCGGATCTTTTCGTCCTCGGGCGAGAAGATGATCGGCTCCGGGATGTCCCACTGGTGGAGCGGTTTCGGTTTCGGCGGCGGCGCCTCGTCGAGCAGCATCGGCGGCGGATTCAGTTGCGCCGGCGCCTGCGCGGCGGCCTGGTGAATCGTCTGCACCGGAGCGGACGACTGCGTGGCGCGCTGCGGACCGGAGTCACACGCGGCCAGAACGAGAATGCCGGAAACGAGAAAACGCCTCATCTGTGTGGCGGAAGTTGCGAACGGCGCGCCAAAAGAAAACGGCGGCTCGCGCCGCCGGAGGATTCGCTGTTGGTGCCCGGGACTGGAATCGAACCAGCACCCGCTAATGCGGACAGGCTTCTGAGACCTGCGCGTCTACCAATTCCGCCACCCGGGCAAAGGGATCGCGATTTTAGTCGCAGGCGGAGGAATGTCAATTGCGTCTACCAAATTCCGGCGCGATGCTTCCCTCACCCGAACGAAACGACTATCCTGCCCCGCACGATCGGATGTCCGCCCAGCCTGAAGCAATCCACGCCGTGTCGCGCGAGAAACTCTCAACCGAAATCCTGAACCTCCCGAACGCGCTGACGCTGTTCCGGATCTTCCTCGTCCCGTTTCTGGTGGTGGTTCTCCTGACGAAGTTCTCCGGCCGCGAGTTCGTCGGCCTCGGCATCTTCCTCGTCGCCGCGATCACCGACTTTTTCGACGGCTGGGTCGCACGCCGCCGCAACCAGACCACGCGCATGGGCGCGCTGCTCGATCCGATCGCCGACAAGCTGCTGATGTCGTCCGCCTTCATCTCGCTCGTGGAGATGGATCCGCACCACGTTCCCGCCTGGATGGTGGTGATCGTGATCGGACGCGAGTTCGCGGTGTCGGGACTCCGCTCCATCGCCGCGCAGCAGGGCGTCACGATCGCCGCATCGCCGCTCGGCAAAGGGAAGATGGTCTCGCAGGTGATCGCGATCTCGCTGCTGATCCTCGGCTACGAGCTGGGGCAGTTCCGCGTCGTCGGCACGGTCGCGCTCTGGGCGGTGATGCTGTTCGCGCTCGCGTCGGGCGTCGACTATTTCACGAAGTTCACGCGCGCGATCCTCAGCGATCAGCCGACCAACACGCGGTAGACGTCGTTCTTCCGCATTCCGAATTTTTCGGCGACCGCTTTCACCGCGTCATTGCGGCGCATCCCACCGTCGCGCAGCCGCTCGAATTCGGCGCGCAGCTCTTCGGTCGTGACCTCGGCTGCAACTGTCGCGCGCGCAGCGAACACGATGGTGATCTCGCCATGCACGCGCTCGCGCTCGCGCAGTGATTCGAGGACTTGCGAAACGGTTCCGCTGAGCAGCTCTTCGTGCATCTTCGTCATCTCGCGCGCGACCGTGACCTCGGTGTCGCCGAGGACCTCGAGCGCGTCTTCGAGAGACGCGATCACCCGTTCGGGTGATTCGTAGACGATGACGGTGTGCGCGAGCTCGGCGGCCGTGCGATAGAAATCGCGACGCTCGCCCTGTCGATGCGGAGTGAAGCCGAAAAACGTGAACGGGAGGGGAGCGATGCCGCTCGCGACCAGCGCGAGCACGCCGGCGAACGGCCCGGGGATCGGCTCGACGATGAGCGCGCGTTCGCGCGCCAGACGAACGATGCGATAGCCGGGATCGCTGACCACCGGCATGCCGGCATCGCTGACCAGCGCGAGCGTTTCGCCCGCGTCGATGCGCGCGATGAGTGTGGCGGCCTTCTGATCTTCGTTGTGCTCGTGATAGCTGTCAGTCGGCCGCTCGATGCCGAAATGTGTGAGCAGTTTGCGCGTGTGGCGCGTGTCCTCACAGAGGATGAGATCGGCCGATTTCAGCGCGGCCACGGCGCGCGGCGGCATGTCCCCGAGGTTGCCGAGCGGCGTGCCGACGATCAGGAGCTTGCCCGGCATGGGTTGGCAGTCTATCGCGTGCGACGCGAGACGTCGGTGGAACCGGGAGGCCTCCGGCGGGCGGGCCCGGCCCGCCGCGTTTGTTGCCCAAGGCTGACCGGGCGCGTGTGGCGCTGAACGCGGTCCGTGCGAGAACAAACGCCGCGGGCCGGGCCCGCCCGCCGGAGGCCTCTGGTGGTCCCCACCGGAATTCACGCGCGCAATGCGAAACTGCGCGCGAGCAGGATGGCCGCACTTGCCGCCACATTCAGCGACTCGACACGTCCCGACATCGCGATCGCCAGCGGTGTCGCGTGTCGCAGCACGTCCTCGGAAACGCCCGCGCCTTCGTTTCCGAACACCAGCACCGCGTTGTGCGGCGGCGGATCGTCCGTCGAGCCGTGCATGGCGGTGGCGACGAGCGGCACGCGCGCGTCGAGCAACTCGTCGATCGTGATGGGCGCCACCGGCACCGACAGAATCGCGCCGACCGACGCGCGGATCGCCTTCGGGCCGAATGCATCGGCGCAGCCGGGGAGGAGCAGCACGCCGGCCGCATCGAACGCAGCAGCAAGCCGGACGATCGTGCCGACATTGCCTGGGTCCTGCACGCCGTCGAGCGCGACGGCGATGCTGTCGCGGCGCGCCAGGATCTCGGCCGCGGTCGCCTGAGGCCGCTCGAAAAGGCCGATCACGTGCTGCGGATTGCGGGTCTCGGTGATGCTGTCGAACGCGTCCGCGGAGACGTTCACGTCCCGCTCGAGCACCGTGATTGCGCGCCAGCCGTTCGCGATCGCATCGGCCACCGGCTTCGGTCCTTCGAGCACGATTTCGTCTTTGTGCTCGCGGATTGCTTCGCGGATTCTCTTGAGAAGTGGATTCTGCCGGCTGGTGATCGTTTTCATTCGGCTGCGCCAGGGTTGATGATAAAAGACGATCTCGGATCATGACGACGACGGCCCGCTCTACGATTCGTTTCTCCGATCGCGCGACGGCGATGCAGGAGTCGCCGACGCTCGCGGTGCTCAATCGCGCGACCGCGCTGCTCGCGCAGGGCGTCGATATCGTCGACTTCGGTCCCGGCGAGCCTGACTTTGCCACTCCGCGTGCGGTAGGCGAGGCGGGGAAGAAGGCGATCGATCGCGGCTTCACGAAGTACACGAACGCCGGCGGAACGAAAGCGCTGCGCGAGGCGATCGCCGGCCGCTACAACCGCCGTTACGGCCTGAAGCTCGCGGCCGAAAACGTCATCGCCGGCAACGGCGGCAAGCAGGAGCTGTTCAACATCGCCCTCGCGCTCGTCCGCCCGGGAGACGAGGTGATCATCCCGGCGCCGTACTGGGTCAGCTTTCCCGACCAGGTCGAGTTCGCGGGCGGCAAGGCTGTCTTCGCCAAGACCGATCCGGACAACAGCTTCCGTCCCACGCTCGCCGACGTCGCGGCAGTCGCGAGCGAGCGCACCCGCGGCGTGATCATCAACTCGCCGTGCAATCCGTCCGGCGCGGTGATCAGCGGAAAAGAGCTCGGAAAAATCGTCGAATGGTGCGCATCGCGCGACGCTTTTCTCGTGTTCGACGAGACGTACGAGCTGTTCGTCTACGAAGGCAACGAACACGTTTCGGCGATCCGCTGGTTCGAGGAGTATCCGGAGACCGTGATCGTCGTGAACTCGATGTCGAAGACGTTCGCGATGACCGGCTGGCGCCTCGGATACGCGGTTGCTCATCCCGAGATCATCACCGCGCTCGGCAAAATCCAGAGCCACTCCACATCGAATCCCTCCACCATCGCGCAGCACGCCGCGCTCGAAGCGCTCGGCGGCAGCGTCGATGACGACGTGCAGCGGATGTATCAGGCCTACTGCGAGCGTCGCGCATGGCTGGTCAATGCGCTGAACTCCATCGAAGGCATCTGCTGCACCGATCCGGATGGCGCGTTCTACGTCTTTCCGGAAATCAGCGGCTACTTCGGCAAGCGCGGCATCACCGATTCGCAGAGCTTCGCCAACTTCCTCCTCGACGAAGCGCGCGTGGCCGTCGTCCCCGGCGCCGCCTTCGGCCTCGACAACTTCATCCGCATCAGCTACGCGACCTCGATGGACCGCCTGCACGAAGGCGTCCGCCGCATCGAAGCGGCGGTCGCGAAGCTCACGTAGCGGTTCCTGCTCCACCAGTCACTGCGGAAGGCGGGGCCGTGCCGGCCTGGAATCTGATTCACCCTCGGGCCGTTCCGAGACGAGTCCCAACAGACGAAGGAGATCTCGTGAAGAAAACCATTTCGACTTTCATTGCGCTGACGCTGGTCGCGTCGATCGGTGTGGCGCAGGACAAGCCGGCTGCAACGACTAGCGCCGCTCCGGCGGCGGGCGCGACGGCCGCGCAGGGCGGCGACCCGATCGTCATCGCCGCGGGCGATCTCGCCATCCGCAAATCGGAGTTCGAGGCTGCGCTCAGCACGCTTCCGGCCGAGTACCAGCAGTACGCCACCGGCCCCGGCAAGCGTCAGTTCGCCGAGGATTACCTTCGGATGAAGATGCTCGCGCGCGAAGGCACGAAAGCCGGTCTCGACAAGGACGCGGAAGTGCTCCGCCAGCTCAACCTGATGCGCGAGAACCTCATCGCGCAGGCGCAGCTCGAGCGCATCGAGAAGGGGATCGCGGTCTCCGACGCCGACCTCCGCAAAACGTACGAGGCGCAGAAAGGCCAGTACGAGCAGGTCAAGGCGCGCCACATCCTGGTCGCGTTCAAGGGCAGCCCCGCCGCGCAGGAAGGGAAGCCGGAACTGACCGAAGAGCAGGCCAAAGCGAAAGCCGAGGACCTGCGCAAGCAGATCGTGGCCGGCGGCAACTTCGATGAAATCGCGAAGAAGGAATCGGACGACGTTGGCTCCGGCGCCCGCGGCGGCGACCTCGGCGAGTTCGGCCGCGGCCAGATGGTCCCGGAGTTCGAGCAGGCCGCGTTCGCGGCGAAGGTCGGTGACGTCACGCCGGTCATCCGCACGCAGTTCGGCTTCCACATCATCAAAGTCGATGCGCATGGCTCCACCGCGTTCGAGGAGGTCAAGCCGACCCTCGAGCGCACCGCCCGCCAGACCCTGATGCAGGCGCGTCTCGAAGAAATGAAGAGCAACGCGAAAGCGACCTTCAACGACGACTACTTTGGTGCAGCCGCTCCGGCCGCCCCGGCAGCGTCGAAGCCGGACGCGTCGCACGACGGTCACGACCACTGATTCAGATCACCACGCAACGATCGAAAGGGCGAGCTATGGCTCGCCCTTTTTCTTTGCTATCGTGCCGCCCTCATGGAGATTCCGTCGAAGGTTTCGATCTTCAACCGCACGCTCGAGATCAAAGGCAAGGCCGGGACGTTGATTGCGATCAATGAAGACGGCGGCTACTACGAAGTCGTGCTCGAAGTGCAGACCCGCAACCACACGGTGCTGTTCCCCATCGCCGAGACCGTGCTGATCTTCAACGACGCGCTGCCGGCGATCTCTGCTGATTTCGAAGTAGAGCGCTGAGCCGGCACGGCCGGCGGCGCTGGGTTGGCCAAGCCTCGGGCGCGCTGTACTAACGAGGCAGCCAGGTGCCACTCGCGGGGAGATGTGCGACACACTTCCCGCCTGTCATCCCGAGCGTAGCGAGGGACCTGGGCGGGAGGGGCGCGACGCACGCGCCTTCCGCGACCCACCCACCCAGGTCCCTCGCTACGCTCGG
>DASVRB010000231.1:0-4763 GCA_036388835.1 Thermoanaerobaculia bacterium
CGGCTGTCATTTCGAGCGCGTCCCCGGCTATCACCTGGTGGTGCTGCGCGACCTGTTCGAGATCAGGACTTTGCTCGAGCGGAATCGCACCGTGCCGTCGTGGCTCGACGGGGCGGTGCGACGAATGATCGCGTTTCTCGTGAGCATCACCGGTCCCGCCGATCGGCTGCCGCTGTTCAAAGACACGACCCGCAACGACGACTTTGCGCCGTCTGATTTTCTGCGCGCGGACGGCTGGTATGCGGCTCTCTGCAAGACGACCGTCGATCCACCACCGGCGGCCGTGGATGGTCTCGTGTTCGGGCCGAGCGGGTACGCCATCGTGCGCGATGGGCGGCATCTGCTGGTCGCCGATTACGGCATCCCCTGTCCCGACTATCTGCCGGCGCACGCGCACGCGGACTTGTTCTCGTTCGAGCTGACGCGCGATGGTGCGCCGCTCGTCGTCGACTCCGGCGTCTTTGCGTATCAGGGGGAGTGGCGGCCTTGGTTCCGTTCGACCGCCGCACACAACACGGTGGAAGTGGCGGAGGAGAACCAGTCGGAGGTGTGGGGGAGGTTTCGCGTGGCGCGGCGCGCGAAACCGGAGCGCGTGCAGACGGTCAGCAACGGAGGCGTGCACGTGATGCAAGGGGAGCATCGCGGATACGCGCGCTTGACGCCGGCGGTCACGCATCGGCGGACGATGCTCTGGTCCGACGGTGCGCTGGTCGTCGTCGATGAGCTGTTCGGCGACGGCCGCACGCGCGCAAAAAGCCGCCTGCATCTGCATCCCGCGGTCACTGCACTCGAGATCGAAGTGACGCCGTTCGGACCCGTCGCCGCAACGCGCGAGCGCGGCTGGTACTCGGAGCGCTTCGGCTCGAAAACGGAGAACGACGTACTCGTGTTTGCGGCCGACGGCGCGCTGCCGCTCGTTTTTGGCTATTGTGTCGCGAGCCCGGGCGCCGCGTCGGCGATCCTGACGCGCGACGGCGACGCGCCGCGCATCGAGCTGCGCCACGCCGGCCGGACCATCACCCTGCAACTGCCGCGGAACGCGCCGCCTCTCATCGCATGAAGATCGCCTACTACTCGCATTACTTCACGCCGGAGATCGGCGCGCCGTCGTCGCGGATCTACGACCTTTCGCAGGAGTGGATTCGCGACGGTCACGAAGTGCAGGTCGCGACCTGCTTTCCGAACCATCCCACCGGCGAGCTCTATCCCGGCTACCGCAAGCAGTGGTACGGCCGCGAGTCGCTCGACGGCATCGACGTGCATCGCTACTGGACCTACATCACGCCGAACAAGGGCTTTTTGAAGAAGACCATTGGCCACGTTTCGTTCTATCCGACAGCCATCGCCGGCGCGCGGCACGTCGGCGCACCCGATGTTTTCATCGGGACGTCGCCGACGTTTTTCGCGGCGATGGCGGCGGAGAAGATCGCGCGCAGACAGAGGCGGCCGTTCGTGATGGAAGTGCGCGATCTCTGGCCGGCGCTGTTCGTCGAGCTCGGCGTGCTGAAGAACCGCTTCGCCATCTCGATGCTCGAGAAGCTCGAGCTGTCGCTGTATCGGCGCGCGCGGCGCGTGGTGACGGTGACGGAGGCGTTCCGCCGCAATCTCATCGAGCGCGGTGTGCCGGAGTCGAAGGTGGCGGTGATTCCCAACGGTGCGAACGTCGATTTCTGGCGCGAGGCGGGCGAGGGCGACGCACTGCGCACGCGCCTCGGCCTCACCGACAAGTTCGTCGTGCTCTACATCGGCGCGCACGGTATTTCGCAGGCGCTGACCAGCATCCTCCGCGCGGCCGCGCGATTGCGCGATGCGGACGAGGTGCGGTTCGTCTTCGTCGGTGAGGGGGCGGAGAAAGAGAAGCTGCTCGAGTTCACGCGCGCCGAGGGATTGCAGAACGTGATTTTTCTCGATCCGGTTGGGAAAGCGGAGGTGCGCGCGTACTACTCGGCCGCGGACGTGTGCGTCGTGCCGCTGCGCGACATCCCGATCTTCGACACCTTCATCCCGTCGAAAATGTTCGAGATCCTGGCGATGCAGACGCCGATCGTCGGCTCGCTGCGCGGCGAAGCGGCGTCGATTCTCGAAAGCTCCGGCGGCGCGGTGGTCGTGCCGCCCGAGAACGACGAGGCGATCGCGAATGCGATTCGCGAGCTCGCGCGCGATCCGTCGCGGCGCGCGGCGATGGGGGAGCGCGGAAGGGAGTTCGTGATCGACCACTACTCGCGCAGCGCGCTGGCCGCGCGTTATGCGGCGGTGTTGCGCGAGGCGGTGGCGGAATCGGCGGCAGCGCGATGAAGGTCCTGCTCACCGGCGCGACCGGCTTCACCGGCTCGCATCTCCTCGAGCAATTGGTGGCGGAAGGCATTCAGCCGCGCTGCCTGGTGCGACGTCCCGAAGACGCGGCGGCGTTTCGCGCGCGCGGCCTCGACGTGGCGATCGGCGACATCGGCCATGGGCAATCGATGGCGACCGCACTGCGCGGCATCGACACGCTGATCAACGTTGCGTCGATCGGCTTCGGCAGCGGCCCGACGCTGGTCGAAGCAGCCGAGGAAGCGGGCGTGCGCCGCGCGATCTTCGTCTCCACGACCGCGATCTTCACGAGCCTCAACGCGAAAACGAAGAGCGTGCGGCAGGTCGCGGAGGCGCGCATTCAGAACAGCACGCTGCAATGGACGATCATCCGTCCGACCATGATTTACGGCACCGCGCGCGACCGGAACATGATCCGCCTGGTGCGTTTTCTTCAGCGCTGGCCGGTGGTGCCGATTGCAGGGAACGGGGAGCATCTGCAGCAGCCGGTGTACGTCGACGACGTGGCGCGCGCGGTCGTGCTCGCGCTGCGCAACGATGTGTCGATCGGCCGCGCGTACAACATCGCCGGCCGCGATCCGCTCACGTTCAATCAGGTCATTGACACGGTGGCCCGGCTCCTCGGCCGGCGCATTCGCAAGCTCCACGTGCCGGTCGCGCCGATCGTGAAAACGCTGCAACTGGTCGAGCGGACGCGCGTGCGGCTGCCGATCAAAGCCGAACAGATCCTTCGCCTGAACGAGAACAAGGCCTTCGACTACAGCGACGCCGCACGCGACCTCGGCTACGCGCCGCTGTCGTTCGAGGAAGGGATCGCCCGCGAGATCGCCGCGCTGCGCTGAACGCAAAAAAGGCGGGCTTGCGCCCGCCTTTTCGCGTTGAAGACAAGAAAGTTACTGCGCGACGACAGAAGAAGAGATCGTGTTGTCGCCGGTGTTGCCGACGATGGTGTTGTTCGTGAAGCCGACGATCGTGCCGCTGCCGGTCACGCCGTTGGTCGTGTTGCCGACCACCATGCAGCGCGACATGCGGACGATCGACGTCGCGATGCCGGTGCCGGAGGTGACGCCGGTGCCGTTGTACGCCAGCGTCGAAGCCTCGAGGAAGCCGGTGGACGTGCTCTGCTCGACGATGAAGCCGCTGAAGGTGTTGTTCGCGATCAGGGTGTTGAAGACGGTCGCGGAGTTGTTGTTGCCGGCGACATCGACGCCGTTGCTGCCATTGCCGGTGATCTGTGAGTCGCTGACGGTCAGCTGCACGGTGGCTGCACCGGTGGGGAGGATCAGGATGCCGTGCGAGCCGTTGTTGCGCACCACCGTGTTCTTGAGGTGAACCTTGACGTTGTTCGCGCCCGGTGCGATCTCGATGCCCTGGCCGGCGAAGCCCTGGATGCGGCAGTTCTCGATCGTCACCGACTTCGCGGAGAGGATGCGGATGCCGTCGTTCCCGGTGCCGGTGCCGTGAATGTCGAGGTTGCGGAGGATGACGTTGTCGGTCGCGGCCGCGTTGATGACGAAGCCGTTGCCGCCCGCGTTGGTGAGGACGCCGGCGATCTGCTCGCTGCCGTCGATGACGAGCGCCTTGACGACCGTCAGCGAACCGAAGCCGCCCGGATCGAGCGTGCTGATCTCGCCGTTCGCAGCGGTTTTCGACTGTGCGCCCGCGTACGTTTTGCAGGGAGCCGTGCGGCTGCAGGGGTTCACGTCGTCACCGGTGCCGGAGACCCAGGTACGAGTGGCCTGCGCCTGCGCACCCGTGGCGAGGGCGAGGAAGAGGACCGTTGCCGAGAGAGAAAGACGAGTGACTTTCACGTGGAGTCTCCTTTAAGTAGCGAACGCCGCGCGCGAGACCACTGTGGACCTGCTGCGCAATGCATCCCGGTTATTCGATTGTCGGCCTGATCTGGAACGTGGAATTATAGCTCGAAAGACGGCAGGACAGAAGATTAACCGCTGTCGCTTTTTGCGCTCGTGATCGCCGTCACGATCAGGTCGTTGTCAGTTGTCTGCGGTGGTGTTGTTGTCAGTTGTCAGTTGTCTGCATGTCGTCGCGCTGCGTCTCCGGCTCTGTTGATCGCGACAGGTTCGCCGTTCCGCGATGAACCACAGACAACCGACAACCGACAACAAAAAAGGCGGGCTCGCGCCCGCCTTTTTCAACAACTGATGAGAGATGAGGTTACTGCGCGACGAGCGAGGAGGAGATCGTGTTGTCGCCGGTGTTGCCGACGATCGCGTTGTTGGTGAAACCGACGATCGTGCCGCTGCCGGCGACGCCGTTGGTGGTGTTGCCGACCACCATGCAGTGCGACATGCGCACGACCGTGGTCGCGACGCCGGTGCCGGAGGTGATGCCGGTGCCGTTGTACGCCAGCGTCGAAGCCTCGAGGAAGCCGGTCGACGTGCTCTGCTCGACGATGAAGCCGCTGAAGGTGTTGTTCGCGATGAGGG
>DASVRB010000232.1:0-1758 GCA_036388835.1 Thermoanaerobaculia bacterium
AACTTCACCATCACGGTCGGTATCTTGCGGAACTTCAGCGCGCGGAACATCTGCTCGCCGCCCGATTCCGGCGGCGTGCGCGTGTCGTTTTCGCCCAGCACGAACATGGTCGGCGTCTTCACGTTGTTCACGTACTTGATCGGCGAACGCGACTCGAAGTCTTCCTCCTGCTCAAACGGCGGCCCCTTAAACCACGTCGGTTGGAAGAGCGTGAAATCGGCGCTGTACCACCACGATTCCCAGTCCGCGATGTCGCGCTGCGCGACGGCTGCCGCGAAGCGATCCGTATGGGTGATGGTCCAGTTCGTGAGCAAGCCGCCGCCGCTGCCGCCCGTCACGGCGAGCTTCTTGTCGTCGACATAGCCGCGTTTGATGAGTTCATCGACGCCAATCATCAGGTCCTTGTAGTCGTCGCCGGGATAGCGGTGCTGGATGATGTTGCCGAACTCCTGGCCGTAGGTCGTGCTCCCGCGCGGATTCGGATAGAGCACGACGTAGCCTTTCGCCGCCATCCAGTGAAACTCGTGCGAGAAGACAAAACCGTAAGCGGCGTGCGGACCGCCGTGAATGTTCAGGATGAGCGGGTGTTTCTTCTTCGCGTCGAACGCAGGCGGCTTTTGCACCCACGCCTGCACGCGTTTGCCGTCGAAGCTCTCGTACCAGATCTCCTCGGGCTCGGTGAGATTGAGCTGCGCGAAAAGCTCGCGGTTCACGTCCGTGAGCTGACGCGGCGCGCTGTTGCCGTCGATCGCGAACAAGTCGCCGATGCGTGTCGGCGTCGAGAGGAGATACACCAGCTTCGAGCCATCCGGAGTGATGCTGAAGCGGAGCGTGGCGTGGTCGCCCTTGGTGACTTCTGTCAACGCGCCGCTCGTCGTGTCGAAGCGCCCGATGTTGGTGCGGCCCTCACGCGAGAAAATCTGGTAGATGCTCTTTCCGTCCGCGCTCCAAACCGGCGGAGTATCACCACCGGCGCGCGGCGAAGAATTATCGCCGAAGACCGGATTGGTGACGTCGAAGTCGAACGCGCCGGTCAGGTTGCGCGGCTGGGCGTTGGGCGCGAGATCGAGCACCCACAGATCGGGCTGCGTATACGATCTGACTGGCTCCGTGGTGGAGGCAACGAACGCGACCTGCTTGCCGTCGGGACTCAGCACCGGGTCGCTCATCCCCATCGGGACGATCGCGATCCTGGCGGGCTCTCCACCCGCCGCAGCAACCGAGTAAAGCTCGCTCGTCTGAGGTTCGTAATACGGCTCGTCGACTCGTCGTGAGGTGAAGAGAATCTGCGTGCCGTCCTTCGACCACATCGCGTCGCTCTCCGCGAAGCGGCCGCTCGTCAGTTGCTTTGGCTGCACCTTTTCGTCGGCTGTGCGCGGCGCCGTGATCGTCCAGATGTGCGCGGGACGTTTCGGATCGCGATAGCCCTGGTTGTCCTGCCGATAAACCGCGCGCGTGATCACCTGCACGTCGCTCTCACGCTTCTCCGGCTCGTCTGCGCCGGGAGCTGGTGAGGCGGCGACCTTCGCACTCGCGTCCGGGTTCTCAGCCGCGGCCCGCCTGGCCTCTTCTTCTTTCCGCTTCTTCTTCTCCGCTTTTGCGAGGTCTTCAGGATTGCTCGTGCTCGTGAATGCAATCGTCTTCCCATCCGGCGACCAGACCGGATCGCCCGCGCCTTTCGGCAGAGACGTAAACTGCCACGCATCACCGCCCGTCATTGGCAGCATCCCGAGCTGACCGGGCTCGGGTTTACCCTCT
>DASVRB010000233.1:0-8790 GCA_036388835.1 Thermoanaerobaculia bacterium
CCCGCCCCCGCCGGAGGCCCCCGGTCGTCTTCCGCGAACGGAGGCGCGAATCAGTACTCCAGCTTCAGCTCGCCGGCATCCGCGTCGACGATCACCGTGCCGCCCTCGGCGAGCTTGCCGAACAGGATCTCGTCGACGAGCGGTTCCTTGATCTTCGACGAGATCAGGCGGCCCATCGGTCTTGCGCCGAAAGCGCGGTCGTACCCGTGGGTGGCGAGCCAGGCGCGGCCGGCTTCGCGGAGCTCGAGGGTGACGTTTTTCGCGACGAGCTGTTTCTGCAGCTCGGCCACGAACTTGACGACGACACGCTCGATCACCTCGAAGCTGAGCGGCTCGAAGGGGATCCAGGCGTCGAGACGGTTGCGGAACTCGGGGGCGAATGTGCGCTCGATGATGCCGCGGCCGTGGCCGCTCGCGGCGTTGTTCATGAAGCCGGGCGAGGCATCCGTCATCTCGCGGCCGCCGGCGTTGGTGGTCATGATCAGGATCACGTTGCGGAAATCGGCCTTCTTGCCGTTGTTGTCGGTGAGCGTGGCGTGATCCATCACCTGCAGAAGGATCGAGAAGAGATTCGGGTGCGCCTTCTCGATCTCGTCGAGCACCAGCACCGCGTACGGCGTCTTGGTAATCGCGTCGGTGAGCAGGCCGCCCTGGTCGAAGCCGACGTATCCGGGAGGGGCGCCGATGAGCCGCGAGACGGTGTGCGGCTCCATGTACTCGCTCATGTCGAACCGGATGAACTCGACGCCGAGCGAGACCGCGAGCTGCTTCGCCAGCTCCGTCTTGCCGACGCCGGTCGGGCCGGAGAAGAGGAACGAACCGATCGGCTTGTCGGCGTTGCCGAGGCCGGAGCGGGAGAGCTTGATCGCACTCACCACCTGCTTGATTGCGTGGTCCTGTCCGTAGATCACGCGGCGCAGATCCGCATCCAGCTCCTTCAGACGATCCTTCTCCGAGACCGCGATCGTGCGCGGCGGAATCTTGGCCATCCGCGCGACGACCGCCTCGACTTCGTGAATGTCGATGACGTCGGGAGCACCCGTGGCCGGAGCGGCACTCTGTGGAGCGGTAGCCGCTTCGGCCACCGAGGCTTCGGGTGCCGCGGCTGGCCGCATCATCCGCGCTCTCGCTCCTGCCTCATCGAGCACGTCGATGGCCTTGTCGGGGAGATGGCGGTCGTGGATGTATTTCGCGGACAGCTCGGCGGCGAGCCGCAGCGCCTCGTCGGTGAAGGTCACGCCGTGATGCTGTTCGTAGTAGCCCTTGAGGCCGCGCAGGATCTCGATCGTCTCCTCGACGGTCGGCTCGCCGACTTCGATTTTCTGGAAGCGGCGGGCCAGCGCGCGGTCGCGCTCGAACGACTGTTTGTACTCGCCGTACGTGGTCGAGCCGATCACGCGCAGCTTGCCGGAGGCGATGGCCGGCTTGAGCATGTTCGACGCGTCCATCGTGCCGCCGCTGACGGCGCCCGCGCCGACGATGGTGTGGATTTCGTCGATGAAAAGAATGGCGTCTTTCTTCTCCGTCAGCGCGGCGATGACCGCTTTGAGGCGCTGCTCGAACTCGCCGCGGTACTTGGTGCCGGCCAGCAGCGAGCCGAGGTCGAGCGACCAGACTTCGGCGTTCTTCAGCACCGCCGGGACGTCGCCTTGCTGAATTTTCAGCGCGAGTCCCTCGGCGATGGCAGTCTTACCGACGCCGGGCTCGCCGACGTACAGCGGGTTGTTCTTGCGGCGCCGGCAGAGGATCTGGACGGTTCGTTCGAGCTCGTGCGAACGGCCGATGACCGGATCGATCTCGCCCGATTTGGCGCGCTCGAGCAGGTTCACCGCGTACGTCTGCAGCGGATCTTTCGCGGCCGGCGCGTCGTCGTCGCCGCCGGCGAACGGCGAGCCGCCGGAGTGCGGCGTTCCGTCTTTCGGGATGCCATGCGAGAGGTAGGTGAGGACATCCAGCTTGTCGACGCCGTGGCTGCGGAGGAGGAACACCGCCTGCGACTTTTCGGCCTGGTAGAGCGCGGCCAGCATCTCGCCGGTGTCGAGCTCCTTCCGCCCCGAGCTCTGCGCGTGCAACTGCCCGTACTGAATGACGCGCTGGAGCATGGTCGTGAGGGTCGGCTGGACGTCGTCGTCCTCGAGCTGTTCGTAGGTGCGATCGATGAATTCGTCGAGCTGTTTCTTCAGCTTCTCGACATCGCCGCCGCACGCGCGCACGACGTCGTTGACGGTGCGGTCGTGCAGCAGGGCGAACAGCAGATGTTCGAGCGTGACGTACTCGTGACGGCGGCGAATGGCCTCGTTCACCGCGAACTCGAAACTGGCCTGGAGCGCTTTGGCGATCATCAGACTTCTTCCATGGTTGCGAGCAGCGGATATTCGTGCTCGCGCGCGAGCGCGGTCGTCTTCTCGACCTTCGTCTCGGCAATCTCGTACGTGTAAACGCCGGCCACGCCGCTGCCGCGGAGGTGGACGCTGAGCATGACCTGGATGGCCTGCTCTTCCGGCATGTTGAAGATCGATTCGAGGACCCAGACCACGAACTCCATGGTCGTGAAGTCGTCGTTGTGGAGCAGGACTTTGAAGAGCGGCGGCTCTTCGACTTTTTCCCGCGATTCCGCGACCGCGGACTCTTCGTACTGCGCGTCAGGTGGCAACATCAACACCGTTTTAACGCAAAATGCGGGCGCGAAAATGCCGGAGGCGAACGCTGACGAACGCGACCTGAATCCCGCCGCTTCGGAGAAGGCGCTCTTCGGACTGTCGCGCGCTCGCTACGATGCGGTGCGGCGGTACGCGCCGGCGTTTTTCTTCCTGGCCGGCTTCGCCTGGGACGCGATCACGCTCGGCCGCACCATCACCGCGATCGACCTGCTGATCCTGTTCGGCTACCTCATCGGCGCGGCGGCGATCGTGGTGGCGATCGGGCGCGGGGTGACGTTCCGCGGTTCGCAGTACATGAACGCGGTCCTGCAATTTTTCTTCGGCGGGATCTTCAGCGCGCTCTTCATCTTCTACTTCCTGAGCGCGAGCGGTCTGGCCGGCCTGCTGTTCGTGCTCGCGCTCGCGGCGCTGCTGATCGGCAATGAGTTTCTGGAGAGCGCGTACAGCGAGCTGACGGTGTCGTGGGCGTTCTTCACGCTCAGCGCGACGATGTTCTTCAACTTCGCGCTCGCGCATGTTTTCCGGAGTATCAGCACGTTCTGGTTTTACCTCGGCACGGTGATGGCCCTGCTGCTCGTGGTCGCGTTGCGGCGCTGGTCGCGCCACGAGTCGGCGAACATCGCCCCGTCGATCGCCGTGGCGGCGCTGATGGTCGTGCTGCACATCTTCAATGTGATCCCGCCGGTGCCGCTGGTGAAGAAGGACATGCTGATCGCGCACGAGCTGAAGAAAAACGCGGGCGGCTATGTCGCACGTGTCGAGTCGCCCGGCCTCCGCTTCTGGCGCCGCTCCTCGCCGACGTTTCACCGCGCCGGTGGCGAACGCGTCTACTGCTTCACCTCGGTGTTCGTGCCGCCCGGGATCTCGACGACGATCAGGCATCGCTGGGAAGTGCTGCAGAACGACGAGTGGACGACCACCAGCGTCGTACCGATCCGCATCTCCGGCGGCCGACTGACCGGCTACCGCGGCTACACGTTCAAGCAGAACGTGACGCCCGGAAGGTGGCGCGTGACGGCGGAATCGGAAAGCGGCGCGGCGATCGGGATCGTGCAGTTCAACGTCGTCTCCGGAAAGGCGTCGAAGTTGAAGACGGTGCGCTTGTGACGATCCGCGAGCGCATCGAGCAATTGCTGCAGTTGTGCGGCGAAGATCCGGCCGCGGCGCTCGCCGCGCGCATCGACGCGCTGCCGTTCTATCGCGACGAGGCCGGCTGGATCGCCGTGCGCGACGACGGCACGTTCCTCTTCATCGACAACGACAGCGGCCGCGTGCGCACCGACGTGCCGCGCGAGTGGGTGAGGCGCGCGGTCGACGCGGTGCGCGAGCGCTATCCGGAGCTGCAGTCGCTCGTTTGATGGTGCCGCGTCACAACTCGACGCGCGATCCGGTTTCGAGCTCGTACGGCGTTTCGCCGCGCTTGAAGATGCGCGCCGGTTTGTCGCCGATGAGCGTGATGACGTCGCCCTCGACGCGCAGCATCGATCCTTCGCGCAGGCCGAGCACCGGGGTCGTGTTCTCTTCGTGAAACTCGCGGATGCGATCCTCGCGTGTCTCGCCTTTGTGCGTCGATGACGGATCGGGATCGAGGTAGTGCGGGTTGATCTGGAAGGAAATCAGGCCGAGTGCGTCGAAGGTCGGCGGATAGACGATCGGCATGTCGTTGGTGGTGCGGATGGAAGGCGTCGCGACGTTCGTTCCGGCACTGGCGCTGAAGTACGGCATGCCGGCGCGAACGCGCTCGCGAATCAGGTCGACGATGCCGGTCTCGTACATCTGCGCGAGGAGCCGGAACGTGTTGCCGCCGCCGATGTAGATCGCATCCGCCGCCTCGATCTCCTCGGGGCCGTGCACCTGTGTCACGTCGAAACCCATTTCGCCGAGGCGGACCCGGACGCGGCCTGAGTACGTGCCGACGTCGTGCTGCGCGAACGGCACGAACGCCACGTTGCGGCGCGTCCCGAGGAGCGCGCGGATGTCCGCCTCCGCGTGATCGAGAAAGCCGTAGCCGTGAACGATGGAGCTGGAGATGAGGAGAAGCTGCATGGGCGCGCGAGTATATGTGCCCGCGCGCCCAGCATGATGCCGCTTCAGTTCATCTCGAGCCGGCACGGCCGGCTGCGTTGGTTGGCCAAGCCTCGGGCTCGCTGTACTACCTTCGCCGGCTCCGCTGATCAGAACGAGGTCGGCGATGTCATTAGAAGCGTCACGCGTCCTGCGACGCCGATGGTATCGAGGCCAAGGAGCCGGACGTCGAGGAAGAGATCCTCGACACGCGTGCCGCCGAGGTGCGCGAGCGGGATGTCGATCGAGAGCGTGGCCGCGCCGTTTGCGAGAGTGCGAACCGCCTCGCCCCACGCCAGCGCGGTGCGCGCGTCGTCGGCGATCTGCACGTCGAAGCGGTACGTTCCGGCGATCGCCACATCGGCGGGTGCACTGATGCGCAGCACCTCGCCGACCACTTCGGCGCGCACTGCGCCGAGGCGGGCTGCGCCGCGTTCCGCGACCAGCTCACCGCCGCCGGTGCGTGCAAAACGGGCTCCGCTCACGGTCGCCCCTTCCGCTTCGAAGCGGACCTGCCACGCGCCGGCGACGTTCGCCGGAAGTTCTGCAAACGTGGCGCGATAGACGCCGTTCCCGACCTCGGCGAGGTCGATCGCGTCGAACACACGCCCATTCGGTGCGGCCATCCGCGCGGTGACGCGTGCGCCGGCGATCGGCGCGCCGTCATCGCGCAATTCGGCGTGCAGCGTCACCGGCTGGTCGGGCTGCCGCGAGAGCGGCGCGGCCCAGGTGGAGAGCGTGACGCGGCTTTCCGGCTCGGCCACCACCACCGTGACGCCTTCGACGTCTGACGGCACATCGACGTCGAGGTGGTAGCTCGCCGCGGCCGCATCCATCACGTGCATCACTTCATGCGTGCCGCCCGGAAATCCGAGCTCCGCCGTCTCGGCCGCATCGATCGCGAAACGGCGCAGCCCGCGTGCGGCGGAACCGCGGTCGGACGGCTGCAGCACCGAGCCGGTGGGCGTGGTGAGACGGGTGGCGATCGGCCGGGAGGTCGCGCGCGACGGCATCGCCAGGATGATCATCCCGCTGCCGCCGGCGGCCGGGAGGTCGATGGAGGCGTTGTTCGCGATGCGCGGCACGCTGCGCGCGAACATGCGCGAGACGTTCGCCGGCGCGTGCGCGGCCGGGGCTTCGTACTTTGTGCCCGGCTCGAAACGGCCGGTCAGGTCGGCAGCGAATGCGGCCGGCGCGAGGGAAAGGAGCAGGATCAGCGTCTTCTTCATGTCGCGCCTCCTCAGAAATCGGTGGCGAGCGAGTCGCCGATCTTGCGGTAGTCGTTGCGGCGGTTGTGATGATGGTTCGCTAGGGTCGTGAACCAGATCACGCCGACCGCCTGCGCGCTGTACTGCGAGACGATCCCGTCGTCTTCGCCCGGCATCCCGGCGATGCCGGAGAGCGTGGCCAACCCAGTGTCTTCACTGTGGATGAAGTCGTTCCAAAGCCCGGTGCCGGCGATGTTGTAGACCGTCTTCGGCAGTGCCGGCCGTCCGGCCGTGCCTTTGAGGTAGTACTGGTTGTAGTAGGTCATCGACGAGGTCGTGCAGTTCCTCGTCGAGTCGTTGTTCTGGCCGACGAGATCGATGAGCCAGCCGGTGAGCCACGATCCCGAGAGCGTCCCGGCCAGGTTCGCAGCCTCGGAGCCTTTGTTGGGCGGCGCGATGGAGTTGACCCAGCGGATCCGATCGATGATCGGCTGGTAACGCGAGTCGTACGTCGGGTTGGACATGATCCAGCGGATCACCACGCCGCGGAACGAATGCGTCTCTACCACGATGTCGTCGATCGCGTTCGCATTCATCCAGTTGTAGATCTGCCCCGCCACCTGGCCGCCCGCCACCCACATGTACTGCGTGCCGTCGTAAGAGCAGATGAGGTGGGGGATGGTGAAGCCTTTGGTGGTGGCGCGGATCATGTCCTCGCCCCAGTACGCGCGGGCCACGCTCGGCTGCGCGAGGGTCGCGCCCCCTTTGCCGTGGATGAAGACGACGCCCGTTTTTGCCTGAGCAGCCGTTCCGAAAAGTGCGGCGAACGCAATCGCGATCAATGCCCGTCGGATCATGTCGTGAAGCCTCCTGTTCGGGCGTTCGGACACTTCAACGGTGGTGCCGTACGTAGTTTCAGTAACTTAGCTGCTGCGAGGGTCGCGGATTGGGCCGTTCGCGCGCTGAATGAGGGTTCAATGCTGACCTTGCGGGTCAGGAGTTGGGCCGCAGGCGCCCTCCGGAATCGAGTAGAGCCGGATCGAGGCGCCGATTCGCCTCACCGGCTCATGTTTTTTCAGCCAGTCGAACGCGTGAGCGCGATTGAGGATCGGGTGCATCTCGCTGATCGCGATCCAGCCGGTCACGCACTGCGCGTGCGGGAGCTCGAGCGAACCGGGGAGATGCTCCTTCACCCGCGCCCATCCCCAATACGAGACGTAGAGCGGCTCGAGGTGCTCGCGCTTCGCGTACTGCTCGAGGCGCAGCAGGTCCTGACCCCAGTCGAGATTGCTGTCGGCGGCGATCCGCTCCGGATGCGGCCCCGCCGCCTCGTTAAAGTACGGCAGGTAATCGGGATGGGCGATGGCCGTGGCCACAAAGTACCAGGCCAGAAGCAGCGCGACGATGGTTCGCCGCCGCGGCCAGTACGTCACCACCGCCACCGCTGCGGCGATCGTGAGCAGCGGGAAGATCGGGAGGATGTGGCGGACGCCGATGTTGATCCGGCTGGTCATCGCCACGGCTAGCAGCGCCAGCGCGACCAACGGCAGCGGCTCGCGCCGCCGCACGAGCATCACGCAACCTGCGATCGCCAGCAGCAGAAACGGCAGCGGCGTTTTGAAGAAGAGGACGACCGGAAAGTAGTACCACCAGCCCTCGGTGCGGTACTCGCCGAACAGGTAGCCGGGATGCCCGAGGCGCGAGTGTTTGCGGACGTAATCGACGCCGGCAAAGAAGGTGATGGCCGGGATCGGCACGTTCGCGCCGAACCAGTGCTCGAAACGGCGAAACGGCTCGCCGATCCGCTCGGCCGCGCTGATCGGCGGGAGCGGCGGCGCGCCGGCCAGCGTGTTCCCGTAACGTCCCGCCAGTGGTGACGGATAGCCGGCCGCTTTCGCCCAGTCGCAAAAGTCGATGAAGGTCTTGCCGCGCCGGTGGGCATCCTCAGCGTATGCACGGAAGCGCGCCACCAGATCGGGGCGAACCCATTCATATCCCGGCACTTGCCGGTAGCGGAGCGCGGTCTCGGCGTGCGAGCCGGCGGGCATGTGGGCGAAACGGATCGAGTCGATGGGGCCGCTCTCGAACCGATAGACCGCGGCCACGATCAGCAGCGCGATCGCCGCGGCCGCGCTCAACTTCGCCACTTCTCGCAGCCGTCCGAGCCGAGGAAGGATCAGCAGCACGGCGCCGAGCGGGAAGAACATCAGGAACGACAGCTTGGAGACGAGCCCCAGCCCGATCGCGCCGCCGAGAAGGAGCGTGCGGCGCCACGAAGGCTCGTCGCGCCACAACGTGAAGCAGTAGAGCGCCGCGACCAGCGTCGCGGCGGCGGCCATGTCGGTCGTGGTGAGGCCGGCGTGGGCGAGGATCGGTGGCAGCGCGCTGAACAGTGCCGCCGCGATGAAGCCCGCGCCGCGGCCGGACAGCCGAGCGGCCCAGAGATAAACGGCCGCGATTCCGAGGAAGAAGAAGGGGAGGTTTCCCGCCCGCGCGCCGGCGAGATCCCGGCGATAGCGGCCGTCGCGGTAGAACAACTCGTTGCCGAGGAGCGTGCGATCCGGCTCGTCGCTGCGCGCGCCGCCGAGCCACGCATCTGCGGCAAAGAGGATGCGCGCGAGCGGCGGATGCTCGATGTCGAGCGTGTACTGGCCGCGGGCCAGCCATTCGAAGCCGGCGGCGACATGCGTCCCCTCATCAATGGTTTGCGAGAAGACGCGATACGTAGTGGCGATACGCACCGCACCGAGGAGCGCCAAAAACACGACCGCCGCGGCAGCCGCGCGTCGTGAGGAAAGCGCGGCACGCATCGCGGCGGTCGAAGAAGCGGAGCGCGTTACAGCCGGTCGGTGAGGATG
>DASVRB010000234.1:0-2572 GCA_036388835.1 Thermoanaerobaculia bacterium
AGCAATCCCCCCGAGGACCGAGGCACCGAGGAACCGAGGAACCGCCTCTCTGCCCCAGGCCCTAAACTTGCCCCGGAGAACGCCATGTGCCGCAACATCAAAACACTCTTCAACTTCGAGCCGCCTGCCACTGAAGACGAAGTGCGCGCGGCTGCGCTGCAGTTCGTGCGGAAATTGTCCGGGTTCAACAAGCCGTCGAAAGCGAACGAAGCGGCGTTCGAGCGGGCGATCGAGCAGGTCACCGCTGTCGCGAACGAACTGCTTCAGTCGCTGGTGACGAACGCCGAGCCGCGCGATCGTGAGATCGAAGCGGAGCGCGCACGCCAACGCTCCCTCGAACGATTCGGCTCCGCGTAACCGCTGTTGCGGCGCGGAAAACAATCCGCCGATCAGACGTGCGCTCACCTTTCCGCCTGTAGCATGCGCCGGTGTCAGACTTCGAGAGCGACGGCTTCGCCATTGCGGACATCGTTTTGGCGGACCATCAGTGCGCCCACCTCGCCGCTTCCCTGCCGGTCGTCAGCGGCACCGCGCGCGGCGGCGTGCGCAACCTCATCAGCCACCCCACGGTTCGCGCGCTCCTCGCGCACGAGCGCCTCGGCACATATTTGTGGTCCGTCGTCGGCCGCCAGCTCGTCGCGGTGAAAGCGACGCTCTTCGATAAAACAGCGGACGCCAATTGGCGCGTGCAATGGCACCAGGACCGGACGATCGCCGTGAAAGAGCGGCTCGATGTGGCGGGCTACGGTCCCTGGAGCACGAAATCAGGCGCCCTGCACGTCGAAGCACCACAGGAAGTACTGGCGCAGATGCTGGCGATCCGCGTTCATCTCGATGCGTGCGGAATTGACAACGGACCACTGCGCGTGATTGCCGGAAGCCACCTCCGCGGAAAACTCTCCGACGATGACTTGCAGCAATTCGTGAGCGACGCCGAGACTCAGGAACTGCAAGTGCCCCGCGGCGGTCTGCTGCTCATGCGTCCATTGCTCGTGCACGCCTCGTCAGCCGCACGCGCACCGGAGCACAGACGCGTGTTGCACATCGAATTCGCCCCCGTCGAAGCAATCTCGCCTTTGAAATGGCAGGAAAGCGTCGTCCTCCATCGCGCTGCCTAAGAGAGCCGCACCATGCAATCGAACAAACGTGCATTGCCGTATCTGCTCGCCGGAACCGCATTCGTCGGCACGGTCGACATCCTCTACGCGATCGGCTTCTGGGCATTCCGCGGCGTTCCACCGATTGCGATTCTGCAGAGCATTTCCGCCGGCCTGCTCGGCCGCGCCGCATTCTCCGGCGGCAGCGGAACCGCCATCCTCGGCCTCGCGTTGCACTACTTCATTGCACTGGCCATCGTCGTCGTTTACTGGCTCGCCGGACGGCGCATCGATGTCCTTTTCCGACGCTACATCCTCTTCGGAGCGCTGTACGGGTTGGCGGTGTATGGCGTGATGAACTACGTCGTCCTCCCGCTCTCGGCCGCCGGCAAAACGGCGTACAACCCCGCCTGGGTGATCTGCAGCGTGATCGTGCACGTCGTCCTGATCGGGATCCCGGCGGCGGTGTTCGCGCGTCAGGCATAGCAGGTCGCGGCGGTCGCCCGCGCCTCATTTCCGCCGCATTCCGGCCGTGACATTTCTCGGCACGATCCTCGCGATAGACCCATTCACGATGCCTACTGCATGGGTCATGGAAAGCCCTCTCCACAACGACTATCGACTGGAGCGCTGGATCGCTCTGTTTCTCGCGCTTCTCTTCTTCCTTCCGTTCGTCGCCAGCGCGCAGGAAGCACCGCTCGCGCTCGTCTGCAGCGGCAGCACCGCCACCCTTCAGCACGTCAGCAAAGACACCCCTTCGAGTGCGTTTCTCGTGAGCGATGCGCGGCTCACCGCCGGCGCGATCGCGAACGCCTCGTGCTCCGATACGGCCGTGTCTGCTCCCGCAAAATTGACGTTCAACGGACGCGAGTCGCTGCTCGCTTATCGCTGCGATGAAGCGGACGACGAGGGCTTGACGGACTGCGTGCTCGAGCTCGACGGCCGCGCCGTTGCGAAACGGGTGGCGTTCGAAGGTGAGCGGCTGAAGGTGCTGGTGAGCTTCGCCGGCGACCTCGATCGCGATGGGCGCCTCGACCTGCTGGTCGACGTTGCACGCAATCGCTTCGAGCTCCGTCCGACGCTCTACCTCTCCTCGCCCGAGCGCGAGCTCCCGTTCGTCCGCACCGCCGAACTGACGCGCGACTAACGCGACGCGGTCAGCACTTCGCGCACACGGCGGGCGATCTCGTCCTCCGCGTCCACCGCGATGTCGCGGTCGCGCTCCGCCGCATCGAGCAGCGAGCGCAGCGCGCGATAGGCGTCGCCGCGGTCCGACTGCTCGCGAACGTCGATGTCCAACCTTTCCTCGATCCGCTCCCGAATCTCGAGCGGCGTCGCGTTGCGCACGATCTCCCGTACCTGGCGCCGGATCGCGAGCTCGCGCCGCACGCGCGAGGCGATCGACCAGAGCACCAGCGACGCTGCAATCAGCAGCGCACTCCACCAGATCGACCGCGAACGTGTCTCGCGCAGCG
>DASVRB010000235.1:0-18278 GCA_036388835.1 Thermoanaerobaculia bacterium
GGAGCACGTCGCGATGGCGACGAGGCGTCTCCTTTTTCTTCATTCTTCATTCTGCGTTCTGCGTTCTGCGTTCATCTTGAACGCGTGCCTCATCGCGACGCGCTCGGCGGGCTAAGAGCCCGCCGCTCCAGAAGGACGACGCCGCAAACAAAACGGCGGGCTTGCGCCCGCCGTTTTCTCGAAGCATTGGCAACGCGGTTACGCGAGGTCTTTGAGCGCTTTTTCCATGCGGCGAATGCCTTCGGCGGCTTCGTCCATCGAGAGGTTGAGCGGCGGACGGAAGCGGGCGGAGCGGTGGCCGGACGAGAGGACCATCACGTCGTAGCCCATGAAGGCCTCGAGCGCTTTGTCGCGGACGTCGCCGGTGGGGAGGTCGAACGCGGCCATGAGTCCGCGGCCGCGGACGTTGGAGACGAGAGTCGGGTACTCCTGCTGGAAGCGCTCCAGTTCGCCGAGGAACCAGGCGCCGACGCGGGCGGTATTCTCGACCAGCTTTTCTTCGTCGATGATCTCGAAGTAGCGCTGCGCGCGGACCATGTCGACGAGATTGCCGCCCCACGTCGAATTGATGCGCGACGAGACGGTGAAGACGTTCTCGGCGAGCTCGAAAATGCGGTCGTTGGAGGCGAAGCCGCAGACCTGCGTCTTCTTGCCGAAGCAGAACATGTCGGGCTCGACGCCGAAGTTCTGGAACGACCACATCTTGCCGGTGATGCCGACGCCTGCCTGCACCTCGTCGAAGATCAGCAGCATGTCGTTCTCATCGCAGAGCTGACGCATGGCGCGGATGAACTCGGGACGGAAGTGGTTGTCGCCCCCCTCGCCCTGGATCGGCTCCATGATGAACGCGGCGATGTCGTCCTTCCGCTCGACGAGGAACTGCTTCGCCTGCGCGATCGCCGCTTCTTCACGGCGCGCCGCGTCGGCGAGGTTCTCTTCGGTCAGCGGGAACGTCAGCTTCGGGTTCTCGATGCGCGGCCAGCCGAACTTCGGGAAGTACTGCGTCTTGCGCGGATCGGCGGTATTCGTGAGCGAAAGCGTGTAGCCGCTGCGGCCGTGGAAGCATTCGCGCAGATGCATGATCTGCGTCCCTTTTTCCTCGGTGTAGCCCTTCGCGAAGTTCTTGCGGATCTTCCAGTCGAAAGCCGCTTTGACGGCGTTCTCGATTCCCATCGAGCCGCCCTCGATGAAGAACATGTGCTTGTTCAGCGACGGCGGCACGGCGAGGCGCGCGAACGTCTCGACGAACTCGGCCATGTAGGTCGTGTAGATGTCGGAGTTGGCCGGCTTGTTCATGGCCGCGTCGGCGAGGCGGTCGCGGAACTCCGGGTTGTCCATCTTGGGATGGTTGTAGCCGACCGGGATGGAGGCGAAATTCGTGAAGAAATCGAGCACATTGCGGCCGCGGCGGGAGTCGAACACCCACGAGCCCTTCGACTTCTTCAGATCCATGACGATGTCGTATCCGTCGGCGAGCATGTGTCGCGACAGAACGTTGTGAACCTCGGCCGGCTGGACGTGCATCCGGCGGTCTGTGATTGCAGAAAGGGACATGAAGAAACTCCTGTTGAGCTGAGGTTGACAGCCGTCGGATGACGTTGTCTGATTGCGGTCCGCTGCATCTTATCGCAACCACTCACATGGCCTCAAAGGAGTCCTCTTCCATGAAAGAAATCGTGATTCTCGGCGGCGCACGCACGCCGATCGGCTCGTTTATGGGCACTCTTTCCTCCCTTCCTGCGCCGCGGCTCGGCGCGATCGCGATCAAGTGCGCGCTCGAGAACTCCGGCGTGCACGCGGAAGAGGTTCAGCAGGTGCTGATGGGCAACGTCCTGCAGGCGGGCGTCGGACAGGCTCCGGCGCGCCAGGCCGGCATCTACGCCGGTGTGCCGTTCACGGCCGGCGCGGTGACGATCAACAAGGTCTGCGGCTCGGGGATGAAAGCGGTCATGTACGCCGCGAACGACATCCGCTGCGGCGACTACGAAGTGGCCGTCGCGGGCGGCATGGAGTCGATGTCGAACGCGCCGTACGCGCTGCCGCAGGCGCGCGGCGGCTATCGCATGGGCAACGGCAAGATGCTCGACCTCATGGTGCACGACGGCCTGTGGGATCCGTACGGCGACAAGCACATGGGCAGTTGCGCGGAGGCGTGCGTGCAGAAATACACGTTCTCGCGCGAGCAGCAGGACGACTATTCGCACGAGTCGTATCGCCGCGCGCAGGACTCGATCAAGAACGGCAAGTTCCGCAAGGAAATCGCGGTCGTCGAGATCGAAGGGAAAAAGGGCAAGTCGGTAGTGGTCGATGACGAAGAGCCGTTCACCGCTCCGCTCGACAAGATGCGCTCGCTCAAGCCGGCGTTCATGAAGGACGGCGGCACCGTGACGGCGGCGAACGCGTCGAAGATCAACGACGGCGCGGCCGCGCTGATCGTGACCTCGGCCGATTACGCCGAGCGGCAGGGTCTGAAGCCGATCGCGCGCATCGTCGCGCAGGTGACGGCGGCGCACGAGCCGGAGTGGTTCACGACCGCGCCCGGCAAGGCCATCGACCTCGTGCTGCAGCGCGCGCAGCTCTCCGCCGATGACATCGACCTCTTCGAGATCAACGAGGCGTTCGCCGCGGTCGCGCTGGCGGCGATGAAGGACGTGAACATCCCGCACGAGAAGCTGAACGTGCACGGCGGGGCGGTGGCCCTGGGGCACCCGATCGGCGCGAGCGGCGCGCGCATCATCGTGACGCTCATCCACGCGCTGCAGGACCGGGGCCTCAAGCGCGGCCTGGCGGCGATCTGCATCGGCGGCGGCGAAGCCGGCGCGATCATCGTCGAGACGGTGTAGCTCCCTCTCAGCGCCAGGTGGAGGACAGGCAATCCTGCCGGTCCTCTTTCTATTTGCGCGGGTTCGTCCGATGTCACCGAGGGACAGGCAGGATTGCCTGTCCTCCACGCGGTCGTGAGGGAAGTCACAAAAAAGCGAGCGCGGCCGGTGTTACACACTTCCGGCTGGAGTAAGCTTGTCCACCCCGATGAATTTAGAGGCAGCACGCAATCTTCGAACGGCGGAGCGCTTTCTGCTCGCGCCGCCACTCGCCGCGACGTTCGGGAACGCCAAGGTCGCCGTCTGCGACATCTCTTCGAAAGGGGTGCGCTTCCGTCACGATGCGCCGCTCGAGAACGGTGCGAAGGCGATCCTGAAATTGGCGGTGGACGGCCGCGCCACGGCAGTGACGATGGAGGCGGCGATCGTCTGGTCGCAGGCCGATCCGTCGACACCGGGCAGGTACATGTCGGGCTGCCGGACGTACGGACCGGCGGAAGTGATTCAGTCCCTCCTGACGCAACTGCAGACGTCCCAGCGCACCAGCCGCATCGAAGAGCTCCGCTCCACCGACCGCTTCTACATCGCACCGTCGCTCGGCGGTGTGTTCGACGGCGCCCCCGCCCACATCGAAGACCTTTCGGCGCGCGGTGCGCGGGTCGTCTCGCATCACGAGCTGACGCGCGGGGGGAGCGGTACGCTGCGCTTCACCGTTCCGGACTCGCCGATCGAAGTCGCGGTGACGGGGCAGGTGGCCTGGACGGCGGTGAAAGCGATCACCGGCAGCGTCACGCGCAGCTACCGTGCGGGGCTCTTCATCAACGAGAAACCGGAGCTGCTGCGGCTGGCGATCGGGCTGCTGTGCGAGCAGAACCGCGCCTCGCTCGACACGCAGTCGCTGCGGCTGAAATTGAAGGTCATTCGCGCGCGTGCACGGCAGATGGCGCCGTCGTTCCGCGACATCGAAGCGTCCGGCATTCCGGCCGAACAGTTCCTCCTGATCCAGGGCGTGCGCGAGGAGCTGCGCCTCAATCCGGAAGAAGCGATGCACTGGTATCGCCGCGCACGTCTGGTCATCAACGATCCCGCCACCCGCGCCGCCGCGCCGCCGATTGCGAATCATCCCGACGCCCTCGCGGTGTGGGAGTACCTCGACCGCTCCGTCGATCCGACCATCGTCGGCCGCGCCTTCGAGCTGCCGCTGGGCTGACGCGCTTATTGCGAGGCGCGGAAACACTCGATGCACGCGAGACGATCCGCATCAGAACGGATGCATCGATGTACGCATCAAATGCCGTACTTCTCCGACTCTGAATCACGATCTTCACGGATCAGATCGACGACATCGGTCCTGAGCTTCGCCGGCCGTGCACCGAAATCGAAATTGCGGAACGGATATCTCACGCCACCGTTGCTGCTCACAGGGCCGACGGTGGCAATGCTGCGGCCCCCTTCGACGATCGTGATGCTCTCGCCCGCTTTGACGGCCGCGATGATTACGTCGATGTGATCCTTCAACTCCTCGACCGTGACCTTCCTACTCATGGCTCGAGCTTCCCTCCGTCGTCGCGAGCTGTCAACGCTTCCACATTCCGTAGCATCCCGACGAGTTCGGCGATCACGCGACGTGCAGCTCCGCGGCTCAGTAGAAGCAGTTCGGCTCGGCCGCCGCGCGACTCAATGCGAGACTCCGATGACCTCGAAGTGCATGGTCGCCGCGGCTTTCGCGAGCGCGACATCCTGCGTGGCGAAAACGAGCGGGCGTTCGTTCGCCGGTTGCGCGCGGCGGTATTCGATCGCGGCGGCGAGGTGGATTGCGTCGAGGGTGGCGATGTAGCTGGGGAAAGGCTCGGCGGCGCGCGCGACGCTCCGGCGATCGATCTCGACGAGGGTCATGTTCGCGAGCAGCGCGGCCACGTCGGCTCGTTTCTGTTCGAATTCGGCGTCATCGAGAGCGTGCTGCCGCCAAAGTCGTTCTACAGCGCGGAAACACTCGATGCGCACGAGATCGCTGGAGACGGCGAGGTCGATCGACGACCACTCCTGTAGCGGGTTTGGCTGCTGCAGGACGATGCGGACGACCACGGACGAGTCGACGTACGCTTCGATCAAAAGCCGTGCTTCCGGATCTCGTCGTCGCGATCCTGCCGGATGAGGTCGACGGCGTCGATCGTGACCGGCTTCCCGAGCGGCGGCAAAACGAGGTCCCTGAACGGAAAGCGTTTCCCCTTTTGCGAGAGCGAGAGTTGTCCGGGTTCCTTGACGATCGTGACGCTCTCACCCGCCTCGACCTCGGCGATGATCTCCTCGAGGTTTGCACGCAACTCTTCGACCGTCACTTCTCTGCTCATGAGCCCAGCTTCCCTCGGTCGTCGCGAGCTGTCAACGCTTCCACATTCCGTAGCATCCCGGCGAGTTTGGCGCGTTTGATTGCGCTCTTTGTGAAGAGTGCGGAGAAGTCGGACTGGGCGAATCGGAGGAGGTCGGTGACGGGAGTGGCGCGGTATTCGTCGCGCGGGGCGAACGATGGATGGGCGTCGGGCGCGCGGCGATTCCAGGGGCAGACTTCCTGGCAGATGTCGCAGCCGAAGGCGTTGCCGTCGAGATGCGCCGCCACATGCGCGTCGAGCGGGCCGCGGTGCTCGATGGTCGCGTAGCTGATGCAGTGCGCGGAATCGAGCGTGCGATCGGGGAGGATTGCATCCGTGGGGCACGCGTCGAGGCAGCGCGTGCAGGTGCCGCAGCGGTCGGTCACCACGGTCGCATCGATGTCGTTCTCGAGCGCGGTGAGCAGCGTTCCGATGAAGAAATACGAGCCGTCGCGCTCGTGAATGAGCATGCCGTTCTTGCCGATCCAGCCGAGGCCTGCCTGCGCGCCGAGCGCGCGATCGGAAAGCGGACCGGTGTCGACGTAGCGCCACGTCTTCACCCCCGGCAACGTCTCTTCCAGCTTGCGAAGAATGCGCTCGAGCACATCGTGGTAATCGTCGCCGAGGGCGTAGCGCGCGAGGTGGTTGCTCAGCGCGCCGTCGGGTGCATCGGGTCGTGACGGTGAGTAGGGGACGAGGATGACGATCGCCGACTGCGCCCACGGAAAGCGCTCCCGCGGATTCGAGCGAATCGCGGCGTTCTTGGCGAGGTACGACATCGACGCGTGGTGGCCGCGCTCGATCCACTCTTCGAACAGGGCCGCGTGCGCGTCCTCGATGTCGCTCGCGCCGACGTGCACGACTTCCTCCGCGCGTGCAACGCGCTCAATCGCGGGCCAGACTTCGGAGAGTTTCGTCGGCATTCGAGGTGCGTCTCAGCGTGAACGTGGCGATCTCGGGCTTGCAGAGAATGCGCAGCGGCGGGATCGCGCCGAGCCCGCGGCTGACGTACATCAACACATTGCCGACGCGGTGAAATCCGCTCGCATAACGCCCCTCGTGCTTCGACGGCACGACGACCGGACCGAAGAAGGGGAAGCGGATCTGTCCGCCGTGCGTGTGGCCGCACAGCAGCAGGTCGATGCGGTGGTGCTCGAGCGAGTCGATGATGTCGGGATGATGGCTGAGGCCGATGAGCGGCACGTGCGGATCGATGCGCCCGAACGCGGCATCGGCGTCCGGCCGGCCGCGATAGATCTCGTCGACGCCGCCGAGCGCAATCGCGTCATCGCCGCGGCGGATGCTGATCGAGCGATTGATGATGAAGCGGACGCCGCGGGTGGTGAGCGCGGCGATCACGCCGTCGCCATTGGCCCAGTAATCGTGATTGCCGAGCACCGCGTACACGCCGTCGCGCGCGGCGAGATCGGTCATCAGCACGTCTGACATCAGCGTGATGTGCTTCTCCCAATGCACGAAATCGCCGCCGAAAAGAATGAGGTCGGGATCGAACTTCATCGTCCGCGCGACGATCTCTTTGTAGAACGCGCGGCGGACGAACGCGGCCACGTGGGTGTCGGTCAGGAAGGCGATGCGATAGCCGTCGAATGACTGCGGCAGCGTGTCGATGAAGACTTCGTGATGGGTGATCTCGAGGTCGTACAGATCGTTGTGCGCGCCGAGCGCGCGCAGGATGGCGAGCGGCACATGTGCCTTGCGCAGCGCGACCACTTTCGACGGATTCGTGCGTGTGCCCGGCACCTGCGGCTCGCCGCGCAGCAGGATGCCGGCGCGATTGACGATCCAGTACGCGCCGATGCCGGCGGCGATGAAGAGCCACGCGGAGCCGATCTTCGCAAGCGCGAGCGACCACATGATGTCTTCGAACGGCTCGGGGGTGATGCGCTCGACGAGCCGGTGATCGGCCACGATCTGCACCCATCGGTGCAGCGGCCAGAAAAGCAGCGTCAGCACGAGCAGCAGCGGCGGCACCGCGAACAGCATCCAGTGATACGGCGGCTTCTCTTCTTTGTGGCTGCCGAAGACGATGCGATTGGCGACGAAGAAGAACACTCGCGCGTCGCCGACGAGGGCCAGGATCAGCAACGAGAAGAAGAGTGTTCGCAACACTCCGTCATTCTCCGCCACGCGCCGCCGCGCTCGCGCCGTTTCTTAGACTCGGTCGAGAATCGGCCGGATGAGATCCTCGGCCACACGCACGGTGCCGAGCGTTTCGGTCTTCTTCACTTTGCCGTGATCGTCGGAGCCGCCGGTGATGAACTTGCCGCGAAACCGGGTGAGGTGCGTGTAGCGCTGCCGGTCGGCTTTGGTGACGTCGGGATGCATGACTTCGATGGCGTCGACTCCTCGGTCGAGCAGTTGCGGCACGAGCGTCTCGTGATCGCGATAGAGCGACGGATGCGCGACGGAAGTGAGCCCGCCGGCGGAGTGAACCAGCGCAACGGCTTCTTCGATGCTGAACCGCTCTTTCTCGACGTACGCCGGCTTCCCGGTGCCGAGGTATTTGTCGAAGGCCTCGGCGACGTTGGCGACGTGTCCCGCTTCGACGAGCGCGCGCGCAACGTGCGGGCGCCCCATCGCGCCGCCTGCCGCGAGCTCGTCGATACGCTGCGCACTGATGTTGATGCCGAGGGTGCGGAGACGCTCGACGATGGCACTGCCGCGGCGATGGCGCGTCTCGCGAAACTGCCGCAGCCGCGCGTCGATGTGCTCGTCGTGCGGATCGAACGCGTACGCGAGAACGTGCACATCGACACCACCCGACTCGCACGACAGTTCGATGGCCGGAATCAACGTGACGCGCTGCTCGTCCGCATAGCTTTTGATCTCGAAGAAAGCGGCGAGGTTGTCGTGATCGCTGATCGCGAGGATCTCGATCCCGTGTGCCCGCGCAACGTCCACGACTTCCTTCGGCGAGCGCGTGCCGTCGGAGTGGTAGGTGTGGGTGTGGAGGTCGGCGAAACGCATTTCTTTTAGTTCCTCGGAGTTCCTCGGGTTCCTCGGAGTTCCTCGGGGAGCACGTTACGACTGGCGACGCACTCCCGAGGAACCCGAGGAACTCCGAGGAACCGAGGAACCGCTTCATCACACCGTCGGTTGATCCGTGACCGCCAGCGAATCCACCACGCTCGCGCAGCGGTCGCAGAGATCTCCGTCGTTTAGGACTTCCTCGCGGTACGTCCAGCAGCGGCCGCATTTTTTGCCGCGGGCGCGGACCCAGGAGACGGCGATGCGGCCGAGGCCTTCGAGCTCGACCCAGTCGGCGATGCTATCGTCGGCCGGCTTGATGTCGACGTGCGAGACGATGAAGAGCGTGGCGAGGTTGACGCCGAAATCGGGGACGTTGCCGTGCAGGGTGATGTCGGCTTCGAGCGACTGGCCGATCTGTTTCGCGGCGCGGGCGCGCTCGAGGACGGAGAGCACCATGTCGCGCAGGCGCAGCAGGCGCGTCCACGACGCGGTCTCTTCAGCGCTGAGCGGCGCATCGAGCTTCGGGATCTCCGTGAGGTGCACCGACGCTTCTTTCTCGCCCGGCATCGCTTCATAAATCTCGTCGGCGGTGAAGGTGAGGATCGGCGCGATGACGGCGGTGAGGCCGCGCAGCACGTGGTACATCGCGGTCTGCGCGCTGCGGCGCTCGCGCGAGGTGGGGCCGTCGCAGTACATCGTGTCTTTCGAGGCGTCGAGATAGATCGCGGAGAGATCAGTCGTGCAGAGCTCGAGCACGCGGTGATACACGACGTGGAACTCGTACTCCTCGTACGCGCGGCGGCAACGATCGACGACGCGCGACGCGCGATCGAGGATCCAGCGATCGAGCGGCTCGAGTTGTTCGGTCGGCACGAGGTCGGTCGCCGGGTGGAAGTCGCTGAGGTTCGACAGCAGGTAACGCGCGGTGTTGCGGATCTTGCGATACCCGTCGCTGGCGCGCGCGAGGATCTGCGGGCCGAACGGGATGTCGTCCGTGTAGTCGCTGACCGAGACCCAGAGGCGCAGGATGTCGGCGCCGTTCTGCTTGATCACGTCCTGCGGCGAGAGCGCGTTGCCGGACGACTTCGACATCTTGTCGCCCGACTCGTTGAGGATGAAGCCGCACGTGACGACGGCGCGATATGGCGCGCCTTGTTCGATGCCGCTGCCGACGAGGAGGGAGGAGTGGAACCAGCCGCGATGCTGGTCGTGCCCTTCGAGGTAGACGTCGGCGGGCCAGCCGAGCTCCTCGCGCCGCTTCATCACGGCGAGGTGGGAGCAGCCGGAGTCGAACCAGACATCGAGGATGTCCGTCTCCTTGCGGAACGACGTCCCTCCGCACTTGCGGCAGGGCTGGTCGTGAAAGTCGCTGACCGGACGCTCGTACCACGCGTCGGCCCCCTCGGTACGGAAGTACTCCGTCACTTTTGCGAAGAGCTCCGGCGTGCTGACCGTCTCGCTGCAGCCTTCGCAATAGAGAACGGTGATCGGCACGCCCCACAGACGCTGGCGCGAGATCACCCAGTCGGGGCGGTTCTCGATCATGCCGTAGATGCGATCGCGGCCCCAGGAGGGGACCCACTGCACTTTGTCGATCTCGGCGAGTGCTTTCTGGCGCAGGCCGCCTTCTTCCATCGAGACGAACCACTGTTCGGTGCCGCGGAAGATGATCGGGTTCTTGCAGCGCCAGCAGTGCGGATACGAGTGAGTGATGCTCTCGCCGTGCACCAGCGCGCCGAGCTCGCGCAGATGCTCGACGATCTGCGGATTCGCTTTGAAGACGTGCGTGCCGGCCCACATCGGCACGTCCTGCGTGTACTCGCCGCGATGATTGACCGGCGTGTAGATCTCCATGCCGTAACGGCGGCCGGTCGCAAAGTCGTCGGCGCCATGGCCGGGTGCGGTGTGCACGAGGCCAGTACCGGCGTCGAGCGTGACGTAATCGCCGAGGACGAACGTGCCGGTGCGGACGATGAAGGGATGCGTGTACTGCAGGTGCTCGAGCGTCGAGCCTTTGTAGATCTTCCCGACCTTGTAATCGGTCCAGCCGAACTTCTGCGCGACGGACGCGACCAGTTCGCTCGCGAGGATGTAGTTGTCGCCGTTGTAATCGACGACGGCGTATTCGAAGTCGGGCTTCACGGCGATGGCGAGGTTCGCCGGCAGCGTCCAGGGAGTGGTGGTCCAGATGACGGCGTACAGCGCCTTCTCGATCGGGAGGTCGAGCGCGGTGACGGCCTCCTCGCTCATCCG
Source organism: Thermoanaerobaculia bacterium (assembly GCA_036388835.1). GTDB lineage: Bacteria > Acidobacteriota > Thermoanaerobaculia > Gp7-AA8 > Gp7-AA8 > QHVT01. The sequence continues at coordinate 10,436 of DASVRB010000235.1, forward strand.
GAAACGGACGTAGACCGACGGCGACGTGTGCTCGCGATATTCGACTTCCGCTTCCGCGAGCGCCGACTGGTCGTACGTGCACCAGTGCACCGGCTTGAGGCCTTTGTAGACCGCACCGGTCTGGAAGAAGCGGCCGAGCGCGTCGGCGATGTCGGCTTCGTAGTCGAACGACATCGTGGTGTACGGATTGTCCCAATCGCCGAACACGCCGAGGCGAACGAAATCCTCGCGCTGAATGTCGATGTACTTGGCGGCGAACTGGCGGCAGGCGCGGCGGATCTCCGCCGACGACATCTCGGCGCGTTTGGAGCCGAGCTCCTTGCCGACCGCGTGCTCGATCGGCAGGCCGTGGCAATCCCACCCCGGCACGTACGGCGAGTCGAAGCCGAGCATCGTGCGCGACTTCACGACGATGTCTTTGAGCGTTTTGTTGAGCGCGTGGCCGATGTGAATCCTGCCGTTCGCGTACGGCGGGCCGTCGTGCAGCACGAACTTCGGGCGGCCGGCCGACTTTTCGCGAATGCGCTGGTAGAGGTTCATGCCGCGCCAGTGCTCGAGCCGCTTCGGCTCGTTCTGCGGCAGGTTGGCCTTCATCGCGAACGTCGTCTGCGGCAGGTTGAGAGTCTTTTTGTAATCGCTGCTGTCGGCCATGGGAGGGGCAACCTAGCAGCGCAGCGCGCGCATTTCAAGGAAGCGGGCGGCGCGAATTGAAAATTGAAAATTGAAAATTGAAAGATTGGAAGCGCGTTTTCGGCAGCTTTTTTCAATTTCTCATTTTCAATTTTCGATTTGCAGCTCGGAACGAGCTGCTACATGCCCGCGGTGACGCCACGCGCGGCGGCCACGCGCAACTTCTGACCGGTGCGCAGCGGCGTCTCGCCGTCGAGGTCGTTCAGCTCGCGGAGCTCGGCGACGGTGAGGCCGTTTCTCTTCGCGATGGAAAAGAGGGTGTCGCCTTTCTTGACCGCGTAATAAAGCTCTTCGTTCTCGCTGTGGGCGAGGAGGCTGCTCAGCTCGCGCGCGCGGACCGGAAGGTAGATCGACTCGCCGGCGCGGACGTGGTCGTCGGCGCCGAGGTTATTGATGGCGCGGATGCTCTCTTCGTCGGCGCCGACGGCGCGCGCCAGCTTGACGAGCGAATCGCCTTCGCGGAGCTGGAACGTGCACATCCTGATGTACGCGTCTTCTTCGCGCAGCGAATCGGCGCGCGCGGCGAGCGTCTCGGCCGCTTTGGAGGGGACGCGGACGGAGCTGCGACCGGGAGGAAGGATGCCCCTGCGCAACGCCGGATTCATCTCCTTCAGCACTTCCTCACGCACGCCAATGGCCTCGGCGATGTAGGTGAGGGAGACGGGGCCGCGCACGTCGACGCGCTTCTCGTCGTGGTCGGCGACCTCGCCGAGCTTGAAGCCGTACGTTTCGGGATCGGAGGCGATGAGGATGGTGGCGTAGAAGGTGGGGACGTAGCCGCGGGTCTCTTTCGGCAGCAGCCCGGCGTCGAGCAGTTCCCAGAACGACGACACGCCAGCCTCGGTGAGGGTGCGGCGTACGCGACCGGGGCCGCAGTTGTAGGCGGCCAGCGCGAGCGACCAGTCGCCGAACATGCGATGGAGGTCCTTCAGATACTTCGCCGCGGCGCGCGTGGAGAGCTGCGGATCGGCGCGCTCGTCGACCCACCAGTCGACGCGGAGGCCGTATTCGCGCGCGGTGGCCGGCATGAACTGCCAGATGCCGTACGCGCCGGCGCGGGAGGTGAGGGTCGGCATGTAGGCGCTCTCGATGACGGGCAGGTAAGCGAGGCCTTTCGGCAGGTCATGCTCGGCCAGCGCCTTGTCGATCAGCTTGCGATAACGACCGGAGCGGATCAGCGACGCCTGGATGCTGTCCTTCATGTCGACGCTGAAGAGGCGGACCGCGGAATTGATGGTGCGATGCTCGGGGATGGGGATGGAGGCGGCGGCATCGAGATCGACGACCGGAACGTTGGCGGCCGGTTTGTCGCTGCGCATCAGGATGCGCGCGTGCGCCGCTTCGAGCTCGCGGCGAAAGGCGTCGGCGTCGAGTTGCGCCGAAACGCGCGGCGCCGCGGAAACGGCGGTGTCTGAGGGAACCGGTGTCGGTGCCGGTGCCGTGCTCGCACACGCCACCGCGTACAACGCCACTACCATCAACAGCAATGTGTTGCGCATCGCGCTCCCCTTCACATCCAGGCCGGCCGGCGATTTCGCCGGGCCGCGTCAGGCCATATCGATTTTCAGGTTGACCGAAAGAGACTGGACGTCTGACGCGTCGCTCAGCTCGAGCTGCTGATGCTGAGTCTCGATCACGCCTTGTTCGCCATCCTCGAACGACAGTGTAACCCGAACCGTTTTCGTGCGCGGGAGCACGTCTGAGGGGATCTGCAGGTGAAGCGTGCGATTGATGTCGCGCTTCGGCCGGAGCGACGCAAAGTCGGCAAAGACGTCACGCTTCGGCGTTTTGGTGGTGGTGTTGGTGGCGCGTTTGCGCAGCGCCTCGAGCTCCGCCATGACGTCGACGGAGGAGCGGACCTTCACGGTCTTCACGTCCGGCTCGGCCGCGACTTCAGGCTCGGCCGCCGGCGGCGGGATGTACTCGGTCGAGGGTGCGGAGATGAAATCATCGAGCGACATCGGCGCCGCGGCTTCCGCTTCGAACGCCGGTGCCGCGGCGGGCTGCGGCTCTTCGAACGTCGCGATCGGCGTTTCGCTGATCTCCGGTTCGGGCGCGGTTTCGTGCACGGGCGGCGGTGGTTCGGTCGCGACGTCCTGCTGTTCCGGGAGCACGTCGACTGGTGCCGCCTCGACTACCGGCTCCGGCTCGGCCGCGGGCGGGTCGGCCACCGGCGCATCCATGATCATGCGCCGATCGATGCGCGGCACGGCGATGGTGGCGTCGGAGTCGAACGCGGCCGAGGGGGCGGCCACTTCGACGTCGCGCGGCGCGGTTGCGGTCGCGGATAAGACGGCGTTCGTGAATGACGGCGAGGTGGCGGGCAGCGGTGTCGAGCCGCTCAACGTGCGCGAGTCCTGCACGCGGAACGTGGCCGCGGGCCTCGCCGGCGTGCGCGACGGCTCTTCGCCCGTCATGCGGCGGCGCAGCGTCCGCAGCGTCAGTTTCGAGATCAGCTTCAGCGTCTCGAACACGCCGATGCCGGTCGAAGCGACCGACTCGACGAACTCCGCTTTCCGCTCCGGATCGAGCGCCGCGACCATCGTCTCGACGTCGGCGATGTTCGGCAGGTCGCGTTTGTTGAGCTGAATGACGACCGGGATGTCGTCGAGATCGGTGCCGATCTCGGCGAGGTTCTCGCGGAGGTTGCGGATGCTCTCGACGTTCGCCTCGAGCATCGCCTTCTGCGAGTCGGCGACGAAGACGATGCCGTCGACCCCTTTCAGCACAAGCTTGCGCGTGGTGTTGTAGAAGACCTGACCGGGGACGGTGTAGAGCTGCAGGCGGGTCTTGAAGCCGCCGATGACGCCGACGTCGATCGGCAGCAGGTCGAAGAAAAGGGTGCGGTCGGTCTCGGTCTCGAGGCTGACCATTTCGCCGCGGCTGCCGGGCGAGGTCTTGGTGTAGATGTGGTGGAGGTTGGTGGTCTTCCCGCAGAGGCCGGGACCGTAATAAACGATCTTCGCGGCCATCTGCATCGTTGCGTAATTGAAGAAGACCATTCGATTTACGCCCTCAGGGCCGTCGATGCTAGCACCCGCTACTTTTCAGTAGCAAGGACTGAACCGGCGATCTGAGCCGCTAGTTGTTCGTAGAGCCGCGCGAGCTCCGGAGCGCCGCGCAATGCGTCGAGATGGCGCTGCATGACCGCGGAATCGCCGCGCGCCGCGGGGCCGGTGAAACGCGCCGCGCCGCTGTGCGCGCGCCAGTTCTCGATCGCCGAGGAGGCGAGGGCGACCAGCTCCGCGCGCGCGTCGTCGACGCCGGCCTGACGCATCAATCGCTCGGAGATCTCGAGCATCGCGGCGACGTAGTTCGCGCCGAACACCGCCGCCGCGTGATAGAGCGCTTTCTGCTCCGGCGCCACTTCGCAGAATCGCGCGTCGACGGCAGCGGCCACCAGTTTCGCCGTGCGCCGATGCTCTCCTTCGAATACGAGCAGGGTGCCGCTCAGATCGGACGGCGTGCCGACCGGCGGCAGCGATTTCAGTGGGTGCAGCGAAAAGCCGCCACGAACGCTCAGCAGCGCGCCGCTCGCATGCACGACGATGGCCTCGGAATCCGGAATCATCGCGGCGACGCTTTCGATGGCGCGGTCGCTGACCGCGACGAGCAGCAATTCCGAATCGCGGGCCAGCTCGTCGATCGACAGTCGTTCAGTAGTCAGCAGTTCGGCGATGCGGCTCTGCGATCCCTCGCGCAGCCAGACTCCGGTGAGCGGCCAGCCGATGCGCTTCCAGGCGGAACCGAACGCCCACGCCGCCCGCCCGCCGCCGAGGATTCCGAGTCGCATGGGGAGAGTGTATGCGGTGCGTGCGGGGCCGCTGCGCGGAAAGGATAGACTTGTGGAATGCGCTATCTCCTCACGTTCGCGCTGCTCGCCCAGACCGCATTCGCTGCCGCGCCGCCGACCACCTGCGGGCAGGAAGGCGAATACGAGCGCTCGCTGTGCGCCTACCAGCGCCGCCAGTTCGCCGAAGCCGAGGCTGGGTTCCGGGCCATCGTCGACGCGGCGCAAGCCGATCCGCAGACCATTCGGGCCATCTACTTTCTCGCGCGTACGCTGATGAAGACCGGCCGCTTCGACGAGGCGTCCGCGCTCCTCATCAGAATCTACTCGCTCGACAAACCGTTCTATGACGGCTGGAACTGCGATTTCCTGCTCGGAGAATGCAGGAAGGCGCTCGGGAGATGATGCGGACGACGTTGGTTGTCGGTGATCGGTTGTCGGTTGTCCGTGACTCCTCGCTCGAGCGAAACGGCGCAGAGAACTGACAACCGACAACTGACAACTCAGCCTGCGCGACAGCGAACTACAAAGCCATGCCCCAGACCCAATTCGAGCTACGCCGCAAGCTCCTCCAGCTCGAGGCGCTTTATGACGTCGGAAGGGCGCTGAACACGCTCCTTCCCGAAGACGATCTGCTCGAAGAGCTGATGCATCGCGCCATCGCCGTGCTCGACGCGAACTCCGGCTTCGTTTTCTCGCTCGACGAGAAGCTGAACGTGCAGACCTGGTTCACGTTCGGCGTCGAAGTCGCGGCGCCCGAGCTGCTCCTCATCGAGCCTCCGATCAAACAGGTCCTCGCCTCACGCGAGCCGATGATGCTCACCGTCTCGAAGTTCCTCGGCGGGCCGGCCAGTGATCTTCTGCTCGCGCCGATGATCGCGGCCGAGACCATCGTCGGCGTCATCGGCGTCGGCGGCAAGGAAGTGCGCGGTGAGACGAAGGCGGGCGCGTTCGTCGAGGACGACCTTCGCTTCCTCGAATCGATTGCTTCGATCGGCGGCGCGGCCATCGACAACACGCGGCGCTTTCACAAGCTCGCGTTGGTCCGGGAGACGCTCGAGGACGAGAACCGGGTGCTCAAGCAGCGGATGCTGCGCGACTACTCCGACCGGCTGATGGTCGGCGACTCGCCGAAGATGCAGCGGGTAATCGATCTCGTCGCACGCGTGGCCGACTCGCAGGCGAGCGTGCTCATTCGCGGTGAGTCGGGCACCGGCAAAGAGATGGTGGCCCGCCTCATCCACGGCAACTCGCCGCGTAAAGACGGCCCATTCGTGGCCATCAATTGCGCGGCGCTGCCGGAAACGCTGCTCGAATCGGAGCTGTTCGGCATCGAGCGCGGCGTCGCCACCGGCGTCGAAGCGCGTCCCGGAAAATTCGAGCTGGCCAAAGGCGGGACGATCTTCCTCGACGAGATCGGCGACATTCCGATGACGCTGCAGGCCAAACTGCTGCGCGTGCTGCAGGAGCGTGAGATCGAAAAGCTCGGCGGCCGCCGCCGCATCCCCATCGACGTGCGCATCCTCTCCGCGACGCACCGCAGTCTCGAAGAGATGATCGAGAAGACCGAGTTCCGGCAGGATCTCTACTATCGATTGAAGGTCGTCGAGATCGTGCTGCCGCCGCTGCGCGAGCGGAAGGACGACATCCCGAAACTGGTCCGCTTCTTCCTCGACAAGTACGGCAAGCGTGAAGGGTTGGGCGACGTGCGCATCACCCAGGAAGCTCTGCAGAAACTGATGCGCTACCCGTTCCCCGGCAATGTGCGCGAGCTGGAGAACCAGATCGAGGCGGCGCTGGCGCTGACGACCGATCCGGTCATCGATCCGGGCGATCTTCTGCTGCCCGACGAGCCGGGCGGTGGCGGAAGCGAGCGCGAGCTGTCGGGAGATCTGCCGACGCTCGAAGATCTCCAGTCGCGCTACATTGCGCGCGTCCTTGCATTTACCAAGGGAAACATGTCGAAAGCGGCGAAGATCCTCGGCCTCGATCGCAAGACGTTGTATCGGCGTCGTGACGAGGTGTCCCAAAAAGACCCAGATGTCCCCTTTTGGGACATTCACTAGTAACTGTCTGATAAGAATGACTTTGCCGCTGATGAATCCGGGACGTGAAGCGAAGTGGGACAATTTGTCCCACTCTCCCGAAACGCTTCACACCCGATCGTCATCGTGTAAACTACGCCGCGACAGTTACTTAGGAGAGATCGAGCTGATTTTCACCGCGTGGCGTTCGCGTTGCTCTTGGGTGGCCCCGACGAAAGAGGGGAGACACCATGAACAACGTCGCACAGACCCGCACCACCAAGCTCGAAACCGTCCTGTCGGCCAACTACGTGCTGCCCGCGATGCTCGCGACCAACACGCTGGCCCTCGTGGCGCTCGATCGCGTCGGCGGCATCCCGCAGTGGGTCAAGTCCGCCGTCGCACTGTTCCTCGCGTTCTAGTCGCCGTAACCGCGCTGGAGAGAAGGACGACCGCATCATGAACGCCACGGCCGAGCGGCAAATGGAGCTGACGCTCCCCATGGTCCCGGACATCGAGATCGCTGCCGCGCGTGCGGCCAGCAACCTCGCCCGGGAGCTCGGAATGGCGTCCGAGAGCATCGATGAAATGGCTCACGCCATGATCGAAGCGTGCATCAATGCACGCGAGCACTCCGGTAGCGAAGACCGTCGCATCTATGTAAGAATCACCGGCACCTCACTGGGCGAGGACAACTCGCGCATCGACATCTGGATCAGCGATCACGGCAAGGGTTTCGATCTCTCCGAAGCGCGGTCCAGACGGCAAGCCCGCGGTGCGGTTCACAAGCGCGGGTGGGGCCTGTCGATCATCGAAGCGCACATGGACGAAGTCGGCATCACGTCCAGCCAGGACGGCACGACCATCCACATGGTGAAATACGGAAAAAGGAGCTCTTGAGCCGCTGCGCGTTTCAGTTGTTGAGCCGTTTTCCCTCAACAGCTCAGTGGCCGGACAGCTCAACGGTTTGCAACGGGTGAAATCATGACTGACGAATTGCGGGTCTCGATCGAACGGCGCGGTGACGCCGGCGCCGTCCTCTACACGAAGGGCTACATCAACAACGTTGGAGGCGAGGAGATCGCGAATCGCGCATACGAACTGATGGACGGCGGCGTCCGCTCGCTGCTGCTCAACCTCCGCGAGACGAAGATCGTCAACTCCATCGGCATCAGCATCCTCATCGAGATCATCGAAAAGATGATCGACAAGGGCGGCCGCATCGGCTTCTGCTGCCTCACTCCGGTCATCCACAAGACCTTCCAGATCATGGGCCTCGCGAACTACGCCTCGATCTACACGAGCGAAGAGGACGCGGTGAAGGAGATGAGTCTCTAGT
>DASVRB010000236.1:0-3201 GCA_036388835.1 Thermoanaerobaculia bacterium
ATCCTTCGCTGACGCTCAGGATGACGTTTTTGGGGGGATCGGATGACGCGCGCGCTGGCCTGAGCCGCACTTGTGGAGCGGCGGCCGCTTCGGCCGCCGAGCTCTCGCGAATCAACCGGCGCCGAGGCGGCCGCCGCTCCACTGGGACGAAACTCCTTACACGTGCAGTGGCGCGGCGTTGTGGTGTTGTTCGACGCGGGCGTCTTCGTGCTGGTTTTCGGAGCGGACAGGGAGCGTCTCCGTGTAGCAGGCGCCTTTGCCGGCGCCTTCGCTGTCGGCGGTGATCTCGCCGTGGTGGAGCTCGACGATGTGGCGGGCGATGGCGAGGCCGAGGCCGAGGCCGCTGCGGTTGTTGGAGCCTTCGGCCTGGCGGAGGCGGTCGAAGACGTACGGGAGGAAGGTGGGCTCGATGCCCTCCCCTTCATCGCACACGCGGATGCGCATGGTGCCGTCGAGGCGCTCGAGGCGGAGGTCGACCTGCTTGCCGGCCGGGGTGAATTTGATCGCGTTGGAGAGCAGGTTCTGGATGACCTGCTGAATGCGGCTGGCGTCGGCGTCGACGAGGGTCTCGCGCTCGTCGATGTTCCACGTGAGCTGCACGTCGTTGTCGGCGGCCATGGGGCGCGCGGTGGTGAGCGCGGCCTCGACGATCTCGGCGAGGCGGGTCGGCTTGAGGTCGACCTGGAACTTGCCGAGGATCATGCGCGAGACGTCGAGCATGTCGTCGATGAGGCGGGCCTGCAGGCGCGCGCTCGACTCGATGGTCTGCAGCGCCTCGCGAAGCTCGCTCTCGTCGAAATGGCCGGTGCGGAGGAACTGCACCCAGCCGAGGATGGAGGTCATCGGCGTGCGCAGCTCGTGGGACAGCGTGGCGAGGAAGTTGTCTTTGGCCCGGTTCTGCGCCTCGGCTTCGTGATACCGGCGCTCCGCCTCGGCGGCCATCGACGCGGCGCGGCGTTCGGTGATGTCGCGGAAGGTGATGACCGAGCCGAGAAGGTGGCCGTCGACGTCGCGCATCGGCGACGCGCAGAACTCGACCGGGAAGCTCGTGCCGTCGGAGCGGAAAAACGTCTCCTCGATCTCGTCGTACGCCGGCTCGCCGTGCACCACCGCGTAGAAGCGGCACTGGTCGGCGTGACAGGTCAGGACGCCCGGAAAGACGGGATGAACCGCGGAGTGAATGTCGGTGCCGGTGATGAAGTCGGCCCTCTGCCCGATCATGCGGGCCGCGGCCGGATTGACGAAGGTGGTCGCACCATCGAGGCCGACGCCGAAGACCCCTTCCGCGGCGGCGTTGAGAATCAGCTCGTTCTGTTTGCTGACGCGCGCGAGCTCGTGCGCCTGACGTTTGAAGGCCTCGCGCTGCCGAAAGAGCTCGACGAAGACGGCGACTTTGGAGCGGAGAATCTCCGGGTGGAAGGGCTTGAAGATGTAGTCGACGGCGCCGAGCTCGTAGCCGCGAAAGACGTTCGTCTCGCTGCGGGAGAGCGCGGTCAGGAAGATGATCGGAGTGTCGCGGGAGCGGTCGCGCTGGCGGATGAGCGCCGCGGTCTCGAAGCCGTCGAGGTCCGGCATCTGGACGTCGAGCAGGATGACGGCGAAATCCATGTGCAGCAGCTCGCGCAGCGCGGCGGAGCCGGATTGCGCGGTGACGAGCGTCTCCCCCGAGTCGCCCAGGATCGACTCGAGTGCAAGGAGATTGTTCGGCTGATCGTCGACCAGCAGAATATTGACGCTGTCATCCATTGAATTTGCTGCCTCTGCACAGCTCGATCAGAAACGGCCCGATCCGGTCCAGAGGCAAAATTCGATCCACTCGCGTTGCGTCGATGGCTGCCTGCGGCATGGCCGGCGACTCGGCAGTCTTTGGGTCTTGTGCGATCACGAATCCGCCTCGCTTCTTGATGCGCGCCGCGCCACGAGCACCGTCACTGTTCGCACCGGTGAGGATGATACAGATGACGCCGCTGCCATACGCGTCGGCGGCGGACTCGAACAGGACGTCGATCGAAGGGCGCGAGTACGACACCGCTTCGTCAACAGAAAGACTGAGCTCTCCTCTTTCCACGAGCAGGTGGTAATTGGCAGGAGCGAGGTAGACCGTCCCGGCCTTGATCCACTCCTTGTCGACGGTGTCGACGACGTTGAGCTTGGAGTGGCGCCGAAGGAACGCAGGCAGTCCTTCATTCGACGTGCGATAGCGATGCTGCACGACGGTGATCGGCAGCGGGAAGTCCTGCGGCAGGACCTGAAAAATGGTCTGAAGGGCGTGCATGCCGCCCATGGAGCAGCCGATGGTGACGAGCTGGTAATCGCGCGCCGCTTCCCGCAGGACGCGACCGTCGGTCCACGACCGGATGCCGGACGGGAGCTTCTGTGGTGTCGACATCAGCGGACCCTCCGGTAGAGGCGCTCTTCGACGTCAACGGTTTCGTAGTCCTCGGCGACGCTGGTGAATTTGACCGACTCCTTCTTGCCGAGGCCGAGGATCCCGAACATCTCCATCGACTGCAGGAAGAGCTGCTGCACGCGGTCCTGCAGTGCGTTGTTGAAGTAGATCAGCACATTCCGACAGAAGATCACGTTGAAGTGATTGAACGACGCGTCGGTCACCAGGTTGTGCTGCGCGAAGACGACGTTCTCGCGCAGCGACGGACGGAAGATCGCGTAGTCGTAACGGGCGGTGTAGTAGTCGGAGAACGTCCCGACCCCGCCCGCGGTGATGTAGTTGGAGGTGTTCTCCTGCATCGTCGAGAGCGGAAAAATGCCCGACTTCGCTTTCTGCAGGACCGCTTCGTTGATGTCGGTCGCGTAGATGCGGCAGCGGTCGTAGAGGCCTTCTTCCTGGAGAAGGATGGCCATCGAGTAGACCTCTTCTCCGGTCGAACAGCCGGCGTGCCAGATGCGCACGAACGGATAGGTGCGCAGCAGCGGGACGACCTTCTGGCGGAACGCGAGATAGAAGGTCGGGTCGCGAAACATCGCGGTGGTGTTGATGGACAGGTCGAGGAGCAACCGCTCCATCGACTGCGGATCGTGCAGTACTTTCTCGATCAGCCCGGAGACGGTGCTGAGCCCCTCGGCATACACGCGCTTCCAGATCCTGCGACGCAGCGAAGGGAGCGAGTAATCGCGAAAGTCGAAGCCGTAGTGGCGATAAATCCCCTCCGTCAGGAGGCCGATCTCGATCTGTTCGAGGTC
>DASVRB010000237.1:0-7102 GCA_036388835.1 Thermoanaerobaculia bacterium
CGTCTCGCCAAGCTCGCGGAGCACCTTGCAGACGACGAGCCGCGCCCGTGTCTGATCGAACAGCAGCGCCGACGATTCGCCGTAGATCTCGACCGCATGTTCGGCTGCGGCGAGTGCCGCACGCAGATCTCCGATCGTCTCGCAGGCATTCGCATGCTCCTTGTGCGCGAGACCTCGCAACCCGATCTCGTGAATCCGCGACGGACCGGCCGCGTCGTCCACAAAATCGATGACAGCGGACGTGAGCTGATGGGCGAAGGTGGGTTCGCTCTCCCACCGCTCGCGCGCCGTGTCTAAGAGAAATCGGAGCGTTCCAAAGCTGCGGTAATGCGGGTCGCGACGCATGAGCCGCCGCCATGTGCCTGGAGGGTGCTCAAGCAGTAGAGGACCGTACTTCGCACCTTCCTCCGCGGCCAGCGCTGAGCGGCGCGTCGCTTCCGCGATCCCGACAAACGGATTGTCCGTATTCGTCGGTGCGGACATCACCTCGGCCGCCTCCGAGAGGTCTTGGAGCCATACGTCTCATTTGACTGCTCCTCCTCTTCCGCTACACGCGGCGGCGTCGCGCCCGCCGGCACGTCTTCCGACAGCCGCAGGATCGCTTTGCCAAGCCGTTCGTACCCGTCGTCGTCGCCAAGATGACGGGCGACAAAGTCTCGGAGCGCAATGGAGTCTTTGAGCTTTCCGCGCTCGGAAGGCGGGAGGACGGCGTTGATTGCGAAGCCGCGGAGATGTTCGACCAGCGCCGCGAGGAGATCTAGCGACTCGATCAACTCAAAGGCGTTCAGCCCTTCCCGCCCGGAATCTGCGTAGACATGGCATTTCGACAGCATCGATTCGGACGTACAGCGGCATGCATCCGGCGCTGCTGCAACGCGTCCTTACCGGCGTCTGCGTGGAGCTCGCCCCGCGCGCGCGGGTGCTCACCGCCGTGCGGCGCATCACCGGCCGGAACGTCTGCCTGGACGAGCTGTTCGACGCGACGCCCGATGGTGACGCAGCGTGACGGCGTTCGCCGGGTCGGCCGCTCTGCTTCACCACACGGCCACGCGCCCCCGGCAGTTGCCGATCCGGACGTCCTGCCCTTCTGCGTTCTCCTCATTGCAGAAGGTGTGACGTAGAAGCGGAAGTTCCTACCCTCGGCGGAAACCTCAAGTGGATGTAATCGGGTTGGTCACCTTCTCGGATGATGAAGAAGTCGAGCGGTGCCGGTGCAACCACGTCCCGCGCATCGCATCGAGCTATGTGCAAGACGCTCTTCGGCGCGTTTCGCGCACACATGACGGACCGCGGCGACACCTTTCCCGCAGGATTTCCAATGCTTCTGCGGAAAACCGCGGCAGGCCGTGAATCGCGTCGCCTGTAGCGCCCGCTCGTTCGCCGCGGTGATCGGGGCTCAGTTTCCTGCGATGACGTACGCCAAGACAGGGGGCATCGACGACCGCCGCCGGACCCACTGTTGAAACGGCGCGATCACCGCGGGTGGTGCTCGCCGTAACGCGTGCCGAAGATAGGGATCAGGAGATTGCCCCAGGACGGATACACATTGAGCAGCACCTCGTTGCCCTGCATGCGGCCAACGCCGCGGAGCGGCATCTCGCGCCCAACCGCGTGATCCCGAACGCGCTCATCGATCACGCGCACGTGCACCGGAAATCCGCTCTCCTTGCGCAGCAGAGTCGCTTCTCCCTTCGGACTCCCGCGCCGTGATGACGTGTGCACTGCAGATCAGGTCGAACAAATCGCTCCCACAGAACGTGCATACGAGTTGCTCGTCGCCGTCATTCAGTTGCACCACACCGCTGGTGTCCCACCTCGCCTCAGCGTGGCATCGCGAGCAGACAAATCGCGCGGCTGCAGGACCCGGAATCGACTTCGTCACGCTTCTCTCCTCGGCCGGCTTCAGCGGCTCCGAGGGCAGATTAGCGTCACACGAGATGACAGAAACGTTCTACGCGCGTCATCTAGGTCACGGCCGCTGCGGGGCCGCAGGAGCGCACTGCTCGGGGCGTCGGACGTCACCCGGTTTAGACGCAGCGTCCGACGCGCTGAGCAAGTGTGTCGGGGGAAAACACCGCCAGACATGCAACGATCACTGGTCGCCGCGCGGTGACTGCCGACGGAGGGACAACGGTGGCTTCGGATCGGCTGACGCCTTAAACCTAGTCACAAAAGGCGTATTTGGACGCCGCCTTTGTGAGTGGCAAACTTCACGTAACCTACGGACGGTTCGAGACTTCACGCACAGGAGCACATCGAGAAACCTTGTCACACTGTGAACGACTGCGCCGACTGCGCCATCGCGAGTGATCGCGACAGTTTGTCTCATTCCGGGCTGAGGGTGGACGCGTGAGCAAGCCGCTAGGTCGTTTCGAATCAGAAGTTCGTGACGCCGACACGTTCTTCGAGCTGTCTCAATCGAATATGCATCGCGGCTCGGCTCGTTCGCCGCTCGCCGCGTAAACGAGCGCAAGCGCTGCAGCACCGAAGCGAACGGCTCAGATGGATCCGCATCAGCACGAACTCGCGCAACGGGGACATCACTACAAGGTGCCAATCAGGCACGTCTGGTCACCGCGGCGCCGACCTTATGTCGTTACCCGCGCACGCTTCGTCGTGGAGGGGTGTTCTCGCGCATTAGCTCTAATTGTTCTTCTCCATTGTTCCTTCTTCTTCGGTGTCGGACGTGGATTGTTCGATGTCGTCTTGAGTGCGCGATGGTGTGTGCCCACCAAGCGACGGCGGCGAGTAAGTGTCGTAGTCGATGATAGTTATGATCTGTGGCGGGTGTGCGCGGTGATGTGCTGATCGCGTCGGAGTCAACGGCCGCTTCCTTATCTGGCCATTACGGGCCCAGCGCTCAACACGCGTTCGCACCTGTGCCATGGTAAGACCCAGCCGCTCGCCGTACGTCCGATAGGAGAAGATCAGTTCACCGCGTTCGAGTTCAACGGTCCCGTACACAGTCTCGGCACGCCCCGGCCTATACGCCGCCGCCGAAACCAGTTCGAGCCAGAGGGAGTGCGACTCGATTCCTTCCGCCTCAATGAGGTTCGCCATCAACTCGCGCGGATATTGGAACCATCCCGCGCGAGTCGCTCCGGTGCTCGATCGTCTCCGGCGCCGCGTCGGTCTGCTTCGTCCCGACGCTGAATCACCATGCCTCATACGGATCGACAGCCCTAGCTACGAGCGCCGCGAGCCATCGCGGCGGCCATTGGGCGGCCGTTCGACCGTCGCGAGATACGAGCGGAGATGCTGCGGCGAGTACAAGATTCGTCCGCCGATGCAGTAGTACCCGATCAATCCGGCGCGGCGGAGTCGGAAGAGTGAAATCCGGCTGATCCCCAGACGTCGGGCGGCGTCTCGCTCGCTGAGATTGTCGTCATCCGGAATGGGTGTTGAGGCAGTGTTCATTATCGTGCTCCTTGCTGAAATCCCGTGCTGGTTCGGGACGGCTCCAGCTCAGTGGAGACACAATAAGAACGGCTCAGATGAAAAAAAAAGACGGTGGCCGTGTCATCCTGCCGCGACGACCTTTGACGCTTCCTCGTACGCGCGCTGCAGTGTCCGCGTGCTGCCGCCGATGCCGAGCACGTTCGCCGCGAAGCGAAGCGCGAGCTTCTTCGGCTGCACGTCGGTTCCCTTGATCTCGCGTCGCCGTACCGCTTTGATTACGCTCTGCGCAGCGGCGCGTTCGCGTGTATTCGAGAGGCGCGACCGGAGAGCCTCCTCTGCCAACGCGAACGTCTCGCTTTCGACCGGCCGTCGAACACCAGCAAACACCGTCTGACCGACTTCCACGAGACGCAGGAGCTCGCGCGCTGTGTCGAGGGGCAGCGGTTGCGTTCTCGGGCGGCCAATGTTCAGCCACTCATGCACCACATCGCGAGCACGCGAGAGTGCATCTTCACGAGCATCGCGCCGAAGCGGAGGTGCGAAGACGTCAGGCATTCTGTCCATCACGAGTGCCGCGAGGAACCCGCCGGTCATTACGAACGCCTCAGACGCGAGCTGTTCGAACGCGTCATCGACGAGCTGGCGCAGCTCTCGTCGCGCCCGAATCATCGCGTCCGCCGTGCGCTGGTCGAGCTCTTGCCGGATTTCTTCGACGGACCGGCGCTCCTCCTCGGCCGTGCGCCTGACAAACTCCTCGCCTGCCGAACCACGCACATCGTCTTCGAACGAACGGATCAAATCGAAAGCGGACTCGATCACCGCTTCCG
This sequence comes from Thermoanaerobaculia bacterium, assembly GCA_036388835.1. Lineage (GTDB taxonomy): Bacteria > Acidobacteriota > Thermoanaerobaculia > Gp7-AA8 > Gp7-AA8 > QHVT01. The sequence continues at coordinate 4,227 of DASVRB010000237.1, forward strand.
CGTCGTATTGGACGAGCGCCACACGCCACCACTCCGACTCGTCGCTTCCGGACACGGGACGGAAATAGTCGACGGGAAACGCGCGCAGCCGCGCGCGCGCCGGCGACTTCACCTCTCTTTTGGGACGACGCGCTGCCGTCAGTTCGTCACCTCGGCAGCGGTTTGCGTACTCGCCGATTCGCCGTTGAGCTGGTCGAGAATGAGCGCACCTCGGCGCGCAGTCTCCGCATCGGCGTTGACGTAGCGATACGTGGTGGAGGGCTGAACGTGACCGAGAATTCGGCCTACCTGCGGCAAAGGTAAGCCCTGGCACAGCCGCGTCGCTGCCGTGTGACGAAGATCGTGGAAGCGAACCTCGGGTATGCCGGCTTCAGCGCGTGCGGCGACGAACGACCGTTTAACGTTAGACATGATGCCGAAAACGAGTTCATCGCCAGTGCGATTGGCGGAAAGGCGCAGCAACTCGCGGTGAAGGCGTTCGGTCATCGCCAGACTGCGCTCGCGCATCGTCTTCGTGTTCATCGCGCGGACACGGATCGTCTTTTCGAAGAGCTCCACGTCCTCCCACCGGAGCTTCACGATTTCGCCGAACCGCATCCCTGTGTCCAGCGCGCAGATCAAAATTGGCCGGAGGTGAGCACGTTTGGGGTGGTCAGTCGCTGCTAGCAGCCGCGTCTCCTCTTCGCGCGTAAGGATTCGTTCGCGTTGTTTCTCGTCGGCGTGCGAGATCAGCCCCTTCGCTGCCGTGAACGGGTTCGTAGTGATCCAACCTTCGCGAACGGCGAAACCCAACATCGCACGAAGCATCTCCAACTCGCGATGGACGGAAGCAATCGAGCGTTCAGTCCCTCGATTCGTCGGCACTTTCAACCGGACCTCTTTGAAATGCGCGAGGTCGCCGAACGTGATTGATCGAAGCAGGCGCGCGCCGAAGTGCGCACGTAGAGTTGCCAGCCGGTTCTTCGCCGCCGCGAGGCCTCTCAACCCGGCGATTTTGCGGCCGGCGTGATACTCGGCCGGCCGAACATGGCTCCTACCGTACTCGTCCGCGAGATCACCGAAGGTTGCCCGTTCCCGAGCTGCGCTCCGTCCGTGCGTCTGGTTCAGATCACGCACGAGCCGGCTGCCGACATCGGACGCCTCGGCTCTCGTACGGGCAGCTCGCGTCAGCTCGCGGGGCTTTCCCGTCACCGGATCGTCGTACACAACACGCGCCCACCACCGCCCCCGACGCTTCACCAGAAAAAACCGCGGCTCCTTCATTTCACCCCCGCATTCAACCCCGTAACGGGGTTAACAACCTGATCACGATGGATGCCTCGCGAAGCGGACAGCATAGCATCAACTCACTTAGAATCCGCAACTTGCGCGCAACTTGAAACACCAGGAAACAAGAAGAACCAAAAGTAATTTTGGGCTCATAACCCAAAGGTCGCAGGTTCAAATCCTGTCCCCGCAACCAATCCGAACTCGAACAAAGCCCTCTGGAAACAGAGGGCTTTTTGTTTGTCGCCCGACCTTGCTTTGGAGTGCGGCGACGCGAGCGGCCAAACGTCGTTCTTGTGGAGCACCGGCACTTCAAGCCTCCTCATCTACGCAATCGTGAGCGGAACAGCTCGCGGGCGAATCGTACGAACGTGAACGTTACAAAGAACGTCACCGCGTAGCCAGGAATCGCGGCTCGCAGATATCGCATCGTCTCCCACCAGAAAGGGCCGGGGAAGCAGTACGTCATGCGATTGAAGTAGCGATGGAAGCCTGACTTCCAGCCGACAGGTAGAAGCTGCGCGAACACCGACGGAACGACGTCGAGTTTCGGCCAAAGCCAGGCCACGAACTCCAAAGTCGAGCGGACTGGAATCCATCCAGCGAACCAGTAAGTGCAGCCGACGGCAATTGCCAGCATGGTCGACAGCAACAGGTCTCTTTTAACGGTTGGCCGCGAAAGCACGCGACGCTGCAAATCGGGTGGAAGGTTGCGATACGCCGTGCGAAGAGCCGCGGCGAGCGCAAAGGCGACCGCCACGACGACGGCGCGGCCGGCCGTCGACATCGCGTCGGCCGCCGCCAGACACAACGCGGCGAATGCCGCGGCGAGAGCACAGGCGATCAGCTTGTGAGTCACCCACCATTGCTGGGGATTCCGCCGCAAATGGTCTCGCGCCGACATCACCGTCACATTATCCGGTGAGCAGTGTTTCACGGCCGGTTCTGACTCACTTCATCGAGAAACGGCGCCTGCCCGGCCACGATGCGCTCGCGCGCCTCGGCAAGTGTGAACCAGGCGCCGCAGTCGACTTCGGGGGAACTCCTGCCGCTTTCCCGATCGCGTCGACCTTTGCCGGAGAGATGTGTCTTTCCGTGCTGGGGTCGAATGACGAGCTTCACGCGTCCATGGTTTCTCGTATGCCTTTGCCTTCTTGCCGCCGTCGTTGACGCGGAGCCGCGGCGGCGCGCGCTGCTGGTCGGGATCAACGATTATGGCGCTCGGACGAATGCGACGAAGGCGGCACCGCTCGTCCGGCGCAGCTTCCCGAATCTGCGCGGTGCCGTGAACGATGTCGCGCTGATGGAGGGGCTGCTCACCTCCGTCTACAACTTCTCCAGCGACGAGATCGTCACCCTGACGGACCGCGCGGCCACCCGTGACGGCATCCTCACCGCGATGGATCGGCATCTCGTCGCCGGAGCACAGAGCGGCGACACGGTCCTCTTTTACTTCAGCGGTCACGGCTCGCAAGTGCGGAATTCGCTTTCCGAAGAGGTGGACGGCCTGGACGAATCCATCGTACCGGCCGACGTTCACCGCGGCGCGCTCGATATCCGCGACAAAGAGCTCCTTCGGCATCTTGCGCCGCTCGTCGAGCGCGGTGCGC
>DASVRB010000238.1:0-8816 GCA_036388835.1 Thermoanaerobaculia bacterium
CGACGTTCTGGTCATTCCTCGACTGAAGCTGTTCGCGATGTTCGCCGTGCTTCTGTACGGAATCGGTACTGTCGTCAAGCAGCCGCAACTCGCTCTCGCCGGCGTCGTTGCGGCCGGCCTGGCGGTGGCGTGCGTGCAGCCGAACCGCTGCAGGACGTGCGGAGAACGGTGGGCCGCAAAACGAAGAAGCGACCACTCGCTGCACGCGCCTCTTCCCGATGCGCGACATACCGTTGGCCTCACCTGTCCGCGCTGCGGAATGCCTGAGCTTCATTACCTCCGCTATCGCCGCCTGAAAGCGATTCCGCTCGCGCTGAACGCGACGATCGCGGTGATCGGCCCGCTCTGCGTCCTGCTGCCGAACAAGCGCTGCGACAACTGCGCGCGGCTCGTCTGGCTGTAGGAACGGCTCTTGTGGAGCGGCGGCCGCTCCACAGGGACCGTTTCTAATTACAGATTTGCGAGTTTCCTCAGCAAAAATCGCTTCTCGATCATCGTTCCGGGAAGCTCCAGTGCGCGTGCAAAGTACACGGCGGCGCGGGTGCGGTCGCCGGCGCGGAGCCAGAGCTCGCCGAGGGTGGCGGAGAGGGGGAGATAAGTCTGGAGGGAGGGGTGGGAGGCGATCGGTTCGATGGCCGCAATCCCGGCGGCGGGGCTTTCGCACATCGCCACCGCCACGCCGCGATTGAGCGCGACGACCGGGCTCGGTTTCAGCTCCAGCAATTCGTCGTACTGCGCGACGATCGCGCACCAGTCGGTCTGCTCGAACGACGGCGCCATCGCGTGAATCGAGGCGATGGCTGCCTCGACGTGATACGCGGTCAGGCGTTCGCCGCGCGCGGAACGGCCGAGCATGCGAACTCCTTCGGCCAGCATGCTCTGGTCCCACAAGGCGCGATCCTGCTCCGCGAGCGTCGCCAGTTCTCCGGCAGCGTCGACGCGCGCGGGTAAACGTGCGGCCTGCAGCAGCATGAGCGAGAGCAGCGCTTCGACCGGCGGCTCGCAGGTAGACGGATGCTCGACCAGCGTCCGCGCGAGCCGAATCGCTTCGGCGCAGAGATCGTGGCGGACCAGCTCTTCGCCCGCGTGCGCGCTGTAGCCCTCATTGAAGAGGAGGTAGATGACGTCGAGCAACGTGTCGAGCCGCGACGGCAGCTCCGCGCGTGACGGCAGCTCGAGCGCGATCTGCTCGTCGCGAATGAAGCGCTTGGCTCGCACGACGCGCTGCGCGATCGTCTCTTTGCGCGTCAGGAACGCACGCGCGATCTCGGCGACCGAAAATCCGCTGACCGTCTTGAGCGTCAACGCCACGCGGCTTTCCGCCGGAATCGACGGATGTGCGCACATCAGCATCATCCGGAGCTGATCGTCGCGCAGCTCGTGCGCGAACGAAGGCTCATCGCTTTCGGTGCGGTCGCCGAAGACGCGGATGACCTCCGGCTCCTTTGATCGGAGGGTCGCATCGCGGCGCAACTGGTCGAGTGCGCGATTGCGCGCGACCTGAAACAGCCAGCCGCGCGGATTGTCCGGAACGCCTTTGATGCTCCACTGCTGCATCGCGGCGACGAGCGCCTCCTGCACCACTTCTTCGGCCAGCTCCAAGTGCGCGGGGCCGAAGACGCGCGTGAGCGTGGCGACCATCTGTCCCGCGCTGTGGCGGAACAGATGGTCGAGGAGCGCGGGGACGGACATCGATCAGGCGAGCTCGATGCGCCGGATCTCGATCGAGCCGAAGTCGAGATGCGGACAGTCTTCGACGAGGCGCGCCGCGGCGTCGTAATCGTCGGCTTCGATGATGAAGTAGCCGCCGATCACTTCCTTCGCTTCGACGAACGGACCGTCGGTGACGGAAAGGCCGGCCTCTTTGCGCACGACCACGCGTCCTTCGCCATCGAACAGCTTCTGGCCGGTGCCGCGCACCTTGTCTTTCCAGGCGCTGTAACGCTCGATGATCGACTGGATCTCTTCAGCGGAAATGTCTTCGGGGAACGCTCCGGAATCGCGAAGCATGAGCACGAACTGCGGCATGGGATCTCCTCCTTCAATACTGTACAGACGATCGGAGGGGCCGCGAATCGACAGCGCGCGCAAAAAAAACAAGCGCGCCGACCGCATTGCGCAAAAGAGAGGCGCGTGGCGCTTAGGCGCTTAGGCGCATGGGTGCAGCGTCGCGGTGAATGACTTCTGTGCGTCGCGCCAACGCGCCCCGCGTTCAAGCAACGGAATCACCCAAGCGCCTACGCGCCTAAGCGCCTAAGCGCCTTTTTCAACGCCTAATCGCCTACGCGCCCTCTCATGCGCGCATTCACGCCCGCCAGCCGTCCATGTTCGCGAGGACCTGGTCGATCGACAGCAGGCGCTCTTCGCCGCGGGCCGTCTCAAAGACGGCGTGATACCAGCCGCGCACCGCGACCGGCGTCAGCACCTCGCGGCCGATGTGCAGGCGCTTGCCGCTGCCGAGCTGCCGGAACACGCGCTCGTACGCGGAGCGCGCCAGGCGCGGTGACGACTCCATCATCGGAGTGCTGCGGCGCTCGCGCGATTCTCCGCGGCGCTCGAGACGGGCCGGCAGGGTGACGCGCGCGCGGCGGTTGCGCTCCTCGCCGCGCCACGGTGGTGCGAGCTTCTCTTCAACGTCCGCGCGGCGGCGTCGCGGCGACTCGTCGAACTCGTCGCGCATCGCCCCCTCGTAATTGCGCAGCTCCGGCAGCGACGTCCCCCAGCGCACCTCGCGGCCGACGTCGTCGTACGCGGGTGGTCGGTCATCGAGATCGAGCAGCGACGGCGTCTCGCCGTTCAGCACCGCGAAGAGCAGGCGATAGCTGAACGGATCGGACCACTGCCGGATCGAGTCGCGGAACGAGGTCGCGATCTCGAGCGCGATCTCGCGCATCGACAGCGTCCGGCCGTCGGTCATGACCCAAACCTGGTCGTTCGCTTTGGTCTCGAACGGGTTGCGCGGGAAGTGAAAGTCTCGCGCGACCCAGCCGTTGCGTGTGGCGTGCTTGCCGGGCGTGACGCCGGCCACGAGCGGAATGCCGCGCTTCTCCAGCTCTTCGACGCGATACGACGGCCAGCCGATCACGTCGCGCACGATGCCGACGATGAGCGCGGTGGTGGCAGCCATCAACCCGGGATCGGGCGTGAAGTCGAGGGTGATCTCGATTCGGTCGCGCCGCGGCCGCACGCCGAGTCCGGTGGAGCGGCGGTTCGCGCCGGTGACGATCACCGGGACGGGGAGGAGGTGCGCGAGGATGAGCGCCAGTTTCTGGATGGTGCGGTGGCGGTTGCGCTCGTCACGCGAGAGCTCGTACGAGATGTTGAAGTGGCAACTGAACGCCTCGAGCCGCACCCGTTTGGCGTTGCGCTTTTCCCACCGGTCGAGCTGATCGCGCACGAAGGTGATCTGCTCCCAGAGGCTGCGCACCACGCGCGCGGTGCAGTGCGGCGCCATCTCGATGACGGGCGTGACGACTTCGAGCACGCCGCCATCGAAGTAGACCGCGCCGCCGGTCGGCAACTGGGACGACTTCGACGTGCGATGGAGCAGCGGCCGGTCGATGAAGGACGTCGGCGCGCGCCAGTACTCCTCGGGGACGACTTCTTCTTCGTCGATGAAGACTTTGAACTCGGCCTCGAGACCAACGACCGGCATCTCGAGCTCATTGCGATAAGGGAAGCGAAGTGGGTCAGTGGACATGCAGAACGCGTTGAAGACAGGAGCAAGGATTGGGCCGCGGCGCGCGCTGCGCGCGCGCCGGGCGTTGGGAAGGATGGCGTTGGGCTTTCGGGGGTTGCTGCGGGATTGGGCGATTGCCGACAGCGGACGTTAGCGGGAAGGATGGCGTTAGGCGTTAGGGCTTTCCGGCGATTGTGCGCTTCCCGACAGCCGCAAACCCCAGACGCCCAACGCCATCCTGCCCAACGCCTGCGCGCGCGCTGCGCGCAACAACTACAACGCGTTAGCCACGGTCGCCAACTGCTCCGCCACTTCTTCGAGCGAGGCTTTCGGCGCGGTGGCGGAATCGAAGCGCACGAGCACCGGGTCGTAAATGCCGCGCTGGAAGAGCGCAGAGCGCACTTCGATGAACCTTCCGCGCACCGGTCCCTCGAGCGGCGAGGCGGCCGACTTCATCTCTTCGGCGACACTCTCCGCGAGCTTCTTCAGCTCCGGGATCGCGATCAACAACGGGTGTTTTTCCTGGTCCGCGCTCGTGCTCACGACTGCCTCCTCAAACCGAGCTTCGTGTACGTCGCCTCGTCATCCGGCTCGACGCGCAGGAAGGTGGCGATGCCGTGCTGCGCGATGCGATCTTCCGGCCAGCCTTCCACATTGATGAGACCGAGCTCCGAAAGATCGCCATCGACGCCGACGAGGTCGTACCCGGCCCAGACCGCAAAGCCGCGCTCCTCGGTCGGACCCATCGAGCCGAGGCGCTTGAATTTCTTGATGTAGCGGGACAACGATCTAGGCGTTGAGCTTGTAGTAGACCGTCAGCTCGTGGATGACTTCCTGCGGGACGCCGTCGACTTTGTGCGGCCGGAAGCGCCAGCCCTTGATCGCCTTCACCGTGATCGTTTCGAAGATCGCCAGCTTCGGGCGCTCGAGCACGATCACTTCGCGCACGCGGCCGTTCTTGCCGATGATGTAGCGCACGACCACCACGTCTTCCTGACCGCGGATGCGCGCCTCGTCCGGATACTTCGGGTAGGTCATCGACATCGGCGTCATCGGCAGCGGCGCATCGCGCTTCACGATGACGGTGTCGGGAGGAGCGACGTCGGCAACGGCGATCGCGCCGACCGTGCCGCCAACCACGCCACCTTCCACTCCGCCGATCTCGCCACCGACCACGCCACCTTCGACACCACCTTCAACACCGCCTTCGACTCCGGTCGGCACCGGCCCCACGTCCGCAACGGAGGTCGTCGGCTGCTGCGGCAGAACCTCGGGGATGACGTCGGGGATGACGGTCGGAGCAACGTTGTCAGGGAGGCGGATCGGCGCCTGCTGCGTCATCGGAGCGACCCGTTTCGGAGCAGGCGGCGGGGGAGGAGGCGGCGGAGGTGTCGGCGCCGAGGTGAGGCTGTAGAGCGCCATCAACCGGGGTGACTGGTCGGGGAACTCCACACTCCATAGACTGCCGAGGATGAATGCGGCGATGACGATTGCATGCAATGCAATCGAAAGCGGCAGACTCTCCCACAGCACCTTGCGACTGCGTGGAGCGAACGTTTCCGGCGCGACAGTCTCGAACATATCAATTAGTAATGTGGTGGATTGACGCTGGAAATGCTAGCACGCCATGCACGAACCGCAACGTTACGATGTGATGAAACGCACGGTTATGGTGACGAGGGCTGCCGCGAATCCTGCTGAGCTGCTGACGAACGGACGGGCACGGTTCGCGGCAACGCACGTGCATGGGAGCGAGGAGCTGGCAGGCCGCGTCCTATCGACGCGCCGGCCGCTGTAACGACATGACGCCAAAGCAACTGCTGAAAAAACTCTTTCCGCCGATGCTCGCCACGCTCGCCGACGCCGCACCGCGCGGGGAAGCCGACTGGTCGTACGAGTTGAAGTACGACGGCTTCCGCGCCGTCGCCGCGATTGCGGGCGGAGACGTGGCGATGCTGAGCCGGAACGAGCTCGATCTCGCGCCACGCTTCCCGCGAATTCACGACGTGTTGAAGAAGTGGAAGACGAGAGAGATCGTCGTCGACGGCGAAGTCGTGGTCCTCGATGAAAAAGGAGCGCCTCGCTTTCAGTTGCTCCAGCAGGGGAACGGCAAAGAGCGCTTCATCATCTTCGACGTCCTCTGGCTCGACGGCGAGGACCTCCGCAAGCGCTCGTACCTCGAGCGGCGCAAAGTGCTGGAGAAACTGAAGCCGCCGGCCGGCGTCTTCATCGCACAGACACTCGACATGAGCGGCGCCGAGGCGCTGCAGCATGCGTCGAAAGGCGGTTGGGAAGGAATCATTGCCAAGCGCAACTCCTCCACCTACGAACCGCGGCGCTCCAAAGAGTGGCTGAAGATCAAAGCGCAGAACCAGCAGGAGCTCGTGATCGTCGGCTGGAATCCGAGCACTGCCACCGAGCGCGAGATCGGCTCGCTGCATCTCGCCGTGTTCGGCGACGACGGCGAGCTGCGTTACGCCGGCAAAGTCGGCACCGGCTTCTCGGCGAAGCTGCGGGCCTGGTTCCGCGAAGAGCTCGGGAAAGACGAAGTGCCGAAGCCGCTGGTGAAGGATGCGCCTCGGGTGAAGGTCGCGCACTGGGTCAAACCGCGCCTCGTCGCGCAGGTGTCGTTCACCGAGTGGACGACCGACAATCGTCTACGTCATCCGTCGTTCCTCGGATTGCGTGAGGACAAGTCGGTGAAAGAGGTGGTGCGCGAGAAACCGACCAGCGCGAAGGCGCTCGCTGCGAAAGCGGAAACGCTGGCCGCTTCGGCCACCGATTCTTCGCCAGCGCCTCGGCGGCCGAAGCGGCCACCGCTCCACAAGAACGGGGATGCGACTGCTTCGCGGGTCACGCTCACGAATCCGGACCGCGTGCTCTATCCGCGCGACAAGATCACCAAGGCCGACGTGGCGGCGTACTACGAGGCGGTCGCGGAGCCGATGCTGCGCGCGCTCGCCGACCGGCCGCTCGCGCTCGAGCATTGGAACCAGGGCATCGACAAGCCGTCATGGTTCCACCAGAACATCGGCAAAGAAGGGCCGTCGTGGCTCACCGTCATCGACACGCCGACGCGCACGGTTAGCCGCAGCACGGTCAAGCATCTGGTGGCCGACAGCGTCGACGCGCTGCGCTGGCTCGCACAGATGTCGGTGCTGACGACGCACATGTGGTCGTCGCGCGGCGCGAGCCTCGAGCATCCCGACTGGATACTCTTCGACCTCGATCCTGCAAAAGGAAAGGGATTCGAGCAGGCGATCGAGGCGGCCGGTGTGATGCGCCGTCTGCTCGACGAGCTGCAACTGCCGAGTGTCCCCAAGACCTCGGGGAAGCGCGGCATTCACGTCTTCGTGCCGCTCGCCCCGGGCTACACGCACGAAGAAGTGGCCGACTTTGCCTGCTCGATCGCGGCAGCCGTTTCGGCGAAAGTGCCCGGCCTCACCGTCGAGCGCAGCCTCTCGAAACGGCGCGGCCGGCTCTATCTCGATTGCATGCAGAACGGCTACGGCAAGACCGTCGTTGCGCCATATTCATTGCGCGCCATCGACGGCGCGCCTGTCTCCGCGCCGCTGAAGTGGAGCGAGATCACGAAGAAGCTCGATCCGCTGAAGTTCAACCTCCGCACGATGCCGGAGCGGCTGGCCAAAGTAGGCGACCTCTTCGCGGACATTTTTAAAAACCGCGTGAAGCTGCCGAAACTGCAATGAAGGGCGCTATCCCCGTCATCCCGAGCGTTAGCGAAGGATCTCAAAATGCGACGGCCATCGGGGCGGAGATCCTTCGCTGACGCTCAGGATGACGGTTTGGTAGCGCCGCACACGCGTTAAGATCCGCCCCCTGTGAGACCACGCGCCATCATCACCGGAGCATCGACCGGAATCGGTCATGCGCTCGCGCACGAACTGTCGAAGCGCGGGTACGACCTCGCTCTACTCGCGCGTCGCGCCGATCTGCTGGAGGTTCTCGCGGCCGAGTTGCGCGCACGCGGCAGCAGCGTCGTGCCGATCGCCTGCGACGTCGCGGATGGAAATGGGGTGCGCGCGGCGGTGCAGCGCGCGCAGACGGAGCTCGGCGGCGCGTTCGATCTCGCAGTCGCCAACGCCGGTGTGAGCATCCCGGGGCACGCCACGAAGTTCAAGATCGCCGACGCCGAGCAGACGATCCGCGTGAATGTCCTCGGCACGATGTATCTCTACGACGCGGTGCTTCCAGCGATGCTCGCAGCGGGGCGCGGCCGCTTCGTTGGCGTGGCCTCGATCGCCGGACTGCGCGGACTGCCGACCGCCGGTCCGTACTCCGCGAGCAAGGCGGCGATGCAGGCGTTTCTCGAAGCGGCGCGCATCGAGCTCAAGCCGTACGGCATCGGCGTCACGATCGTGAATCCCGGCTTCGTGGCCACGCCGATGACGGAGAAGAATCGCTTCCGGATGCCGTTCCTGATGACGGCCGCCGATGCGGCGGTGGTGATCGCGGACGGTCTGGACCGCGGCGCGCGGGTGATCGAGTTTCCTCGGCCGATGTCGCTCCTGATGCGCACGGTCCGCTACCTGCCCGACGCGCTGTACGAGCGGATCATGGTGCCGTACGCGCGGCGCAAGCTCGATCTGCTGAAGGTGAAGCGATGACGACGTCGATGGTGCGCCTCTGGGCGCTGAAGAATGTCTTTCTGCTGTGGTTCGTGAAGCCGACGATCCTCGAGGTGAACGAACGCCGCTGCGTGGTGAAGCTGCCGCTGAGCTGGCGCACGAAGAATCATCTGCACTCGATGTATTTCGGCGCGCTGTGCATCGGCGCGGACGTGGCGGGCGGCCTGATCGCGTTCCACATGGCGCGGCAGCAGAAGCTGAATATTTCGTTCGTCTTCAAGGACATCAAAGCGGAGTTCCTGAAGCGCGCCGACGGTGACGTGCACTTTACGAACGAGGACGGCAACGTGGTGCAGGACATCGTCCGCCGCACGAGCGAAAGCGGCGAGCGCGCGGAAGGAACGGTCCGCGTCATCGCGACGGTCCCGAAGAAATACGGCGACGAACCGGTCGCCCGTTTCGAGCTGACGCTGTCGCTGAAAAAACGCTGAGGCTGGCGCGCGCTGCTGACCTCGCGCTCCCCGTCATCCAGAGCTTCAGCGAAGGAT
>DASVRB010000239.1:0-4596 GCA_036388835.1 Thermoanaerobaculia bacterium
CTCTTAGCCCGCCGGATTTCTCGCGAGAGGCTCGGCGGGCTAAGAGCCCGCCGCTCCACAGGAGCCCTACGCTCCCGCACGCCTGAATGCCTTCCGTACGGCGTACAATGCGCCCGGGTCTTACCAGAACAATTCGGGGCACATCAGATGGAGCTCATTGGGCGCCGTTTCGGGCACATCCGCGTCAGCGAAGTCGTCGGCAGCGGCGGGATGGGGGATGTTTACGCCGGCTATGACGAAAAGCTCGAGCGCAAGGTCGCGGTCAAGGTCCTGAACGCCGATCAACGCCTCGATGAGGAGGCGCGCGAGCGCTTGCTGCGCGAGGCGCGCGCTCTCTCGAGACTCGATCACCCGAATATCTGCCGCATTCACGATTACATCGAGACGGGCGAAGTCGACCTGCTCGTGCTCGAATACATCGACGGCCGGACGCTGCACGAGGCGCTGCTGGAGAAGAAGACCCGCGGCGAATTGCTGCGCATTGCGGCTGCCGTCGCCGAGGTGTTGGTCAAGGCGCACCGCGCGGGCATTGTGCATCGCGACCTCAAACCCGAGAACGTCATGCTGACGCAAGCGGGCGAGGTGAAGGTGCTGGATTTCGGCCTCGCGCGCTGGCTGCATCGACGCAACGCCTCGGGCGAGCAGAGCGCGGCCGCGCGCCTGCCGGTACGCGCGTCGTTCGATCCGCCACACGAAACATTCGACAGCATCGGGCACGACACGCTGTTCCTGCCGTCGGTCAGTGACGCGTATCCGCCGCTCTCCGATTCGGGCCGCGGCAAGCGCGCGGTCGCGACCGCGGTCGGCATTACCCTCGGCACGCCGACTTACATGAGCCCGGAACAGGCGCGCGGTGAATCGCTGACGCCGGCCAGCGACATGTTCTCGTTCGGCCTGCTGCTGCAGATCATGTTCACCGGCCAGGAGCCGCATCCGATCGACCTCTCCGCGCGCGAGGTGATTCTGCGCGTCGCGCGCGGCGAAACGCTGCCGGTGCAGGGCGCCCCGGGCGACATGACGGCGCTCATCAATCGCCTCAAGAATTTCGCCCCTGCCGATCGTCCGACTGCACTGGAGACGCTGGAACGCCTCCGCGCATTACAGGAAAAACCGCAACGGATCGCCCGCCGCGCCATTGCCGCCGTCATTGCACTGATCGCGGCCCTCGGCGCATGGCGTTATACGGTCGATCTGAAGGCGGAGCGCGCGATTGCAGTAGCCGCGCGTGCAGAAGCGGAACGGCGGCGCGCACAGGCGGATGACCTGATCAATTTCATGGTCGGCGATCTGCGCGTGAAGCTCGAGCCTCTGGGGAAACTCGACATCCTCGACGACGTCGCGGAGCGTGCATTGGCCTATACGCGCACCGCGCGTCCCGAACATCTGTCGGCGAGCGAGCTCGTACAGAACGGGAAGGCACTGCACCAGCTCACACAAGTGCGCATTGCACAAGGGAAACTCGACGACGCCTACGAGCACGCGCGCCGTTCGCTGGTATTGACGTCGGCGGCCGCAAATCGCGATCCACGCTCCGCCGAGGCGCAACTGGCACTGGCGACGAGTCATTTCTGGGTCGGCAATGTGCGGCGCCTGCGCGGTGAATATCCGGAGGCATTGACCGAACTGCAGCGCTATCGCGACGTGACGGTCCGCCTGGCGGAGCAATATCCGAAAAACGACGAATACCAGATCGAGCGCGTTTATGGACACGGCGCGGTGGCGGCGATTCTCGAACGGCAGGGGCGATTCGAGGAGGCGCTGAAGGAGCATGCGCCCACACTCGCCGTCAATCGCGCCCGCGCGGCCGCCGATCCGGGCAATACAGCGAAGCAGGCGGAGCTCGCGTACACGCTCAATCGCCTCGCCTACGTTCTGCAGAACCTCGGGCGTCTTTCCGAGGCGGGAGAGCACTTCCGAGCCGAACACGAGATTTACGCGCAGCTCGTGCGAGGCGACCAACGTCAGCGCACCTGGCAGGATCGCCTCGCCAACAGCCACAGTTATCTCGCGGCGCTCTATGAGATGACAGGCCGGAATGACGCTGCCGTCGCGCACAGGGAAGCACAACTGCAACTGTACCGGCAGCTCTATGAGCACGACCGCGCGAACGTGATGTGGAAACGGAATTACGCGCTGAGCATGATGCGCGTCGCCGAGCTGTTGCGGCAGCGCGAACAACGGGCGAGCGCAATTCCGTTGTTCGAACAGAGCGAGGCGCTGCTCGGCGAGATCATCGCCGGCGATCCGACGCATCCCGGCTGGCGCCGCGATCTGGCCGTGGTGAAGATTGCGCACGCCCGTGCATTGCTCACGGCCAATTCCGCGAACGAAGCGGCGGCACTGGCGCGCGCGGCCGAAAAATCATTGGCGGAATTGTCGCTGGACGACCGCTGGAACCGGAGATCGCTGGCCGACAGTCAGCTCACGCTCGGTCTGGCGGAAGCGGCGTCGGGCGGCGATGCGAATGCCGCCTTTTCGCGCGCGCTGCAGACCGTTCAGGCGCTCGCACGCGAAACGACCGATCCGGTGATCCTCGGCACATACGCGCGTGCGCTCTTGCATCTGCACCGCGTCGCCGAGGCGCAACCTGTATTGGCGCGCCTGCGGAGCTACGGCTACAAAGACCAGGAGCTCGAACAGCTCATTACAGACGTCCAACAACGGACACTTTGAGGAGGAGAGAGATGGAAGCTGAAATGCAGAGCAGCGAATCTAACGCCATGGACCAACTGGGGACCAAAAAAGGGGAAGTGACGATCCGGTATTGGGGACCACAGAACGTCACCATCGAGCCGTCCACCGGTCTGGTCGACCGCATCGTGCAGAAGATGACGTGGAAATTCGTCGACGAAACACGCCAGGGCAGACAACTGGCCGTACCGGGCGGGATCTATTTCCCCTGGCCGCTCGATCCGGCACCCGAGCCTCCGCCCGTTTACAGCGAATGGCCCGGCGACATACCGACCGGCACCGGCACTGAATACACGGCCAAGGTCAACAAGAAGGCGCCGGGACCCGATCCGATCTATTACCTGTACTACATCAAGATCGATACGGGCGAAATCATCACCAAGGCGAAGAAGACCGTCGAAACGTACGAGCTCATCGACCCGCCGATCGAGAACCAGCCGGTTCCCTGATTCCTATTCGCCCTGATCGTCGCCGCCGACGAGATGTTTCCCGCGGTTGCCCGGCAGCTCATTGTGTTGCCGGGCACCGCCACGGCGGCGGCGACGACGGCGCGGGCCGGCCGGATTTGCAGGCGCACCGGCGACTTCCGGCTCATCCTCGAAATCGTCTTCGTCGCGCGCTGCGCGCACAGGTTCTTCACGAGGCGCGCGCACTTGTTCTTCACGCGGAGGACGCGCCTGTTCTTCGCGCGGCGGACGCGCCGGTTTCGGTTCAGGTGTTTTCGCGCCGCGCTCGCGCTCATTGAGCTTTTCTTCGTCGAGCAGCCACACCCACTGGGTCGCAGGCTGCGCCGGCGCGGCCTCGGCGACAGGCGCCGCGGCAGGGGTTTCGCGACGCGGTCCGCGCTCCGGACGCGGCGGCCGTTCAGGACGGCGCTGCTGTTCCGGCATCGGCTGCGCTGTGCGCGCACGCGCCGGCGACTCGAGGCGCTTCACGCGAATCAGCACATCCTCGGTCAGCCTGCGATTCACCGCGATCAGATCGGCGAGCAGCGCAATGAGCCAGGTGTGAAATCCGGTGATCAGGAAAACGGCCGCGAGGATCAGCGATTGAATGTGTCCGCTGCCGGCGCCATTGAGGAAATGCCACAGAAAACGGGCGCCGATGGCGGTCCCGATGGCGACCAGAATCGCGCCGATGGCAAAGAACGTCTTCAACGGGCGATAGAGGGTGTAGATGCGGAAGATGGTCGCGATCGATTTGCGCAGATAAGTCCCGGTGCCGCGGTAGAGGCGCGACGGCCTGGTCGGCGCATTGGTCCGCACCGCAACGCTCTGCACGCCGAGGTTGCGGTTGCCGGCTTGAATGACCGTCTCGAGCGTATACGTGAAGGGATTGAAGACATTGATCTGCATCGCCGCGTCGCGCGTGAAGGCGCGGAAACCGCTCGTGACGTCGGCGACGTTGACGCCCGACGCGAGCCCGACGGTCCAACTGCCGAGGCGCTGCAGCATCCGCTTCAATCCCGACATGTGCGGCGACTTGGAGACCTCGCGATCGCCGATCACCACTTCCGCGGTCCCCTTCACGATGGGGTTGACGAGGCGAACGATGTCGGCGGCGTTGTACTGATTGTCGGCGTCGGTGTTGACGATGACGTCGGCGCCGAGGCGAAGCGCGGCGTCGATGCCGGCCACGAATGCGGCCGACAGTCCGCGGTGCGTCTTGAGCTGCAGGATGTGGCTCGCACCGGCGCGGCGCGCGGCTTCGACGGTCTTGTCGCTCGAGCCGTCGTCGATGATGAGTGTCTCGATCGAGCTGATGCCGTCGATCTTTTTCGGGAGCTCGCGCAGCGCCTGCGCGATCGTCGCCTCCTCGTTGAAGGCGGGGATCTGAATGATGAGCTTCATAACTTGAGTCGACCGGCGCGGCGATACCGTGCACGCGCTGCAAGTCGAACCTGAT
>DASVRB010000240.1:0-3212 GCA_036388835.1 Thermoanaerobaculia bacterium
ATCCTTCGCTAACGCTCAGGATGACGGTAGGGTGCGGCCGTCGCAGTTTGAGATCCTTCGCTAACGCTCAGGATGACGGTAGGGTGCGGCCGTCGCTCAACAAGAACAACGCGCGACAAGAACAAACGCCCTCAGGCGACATGTCACCCAAGCGCCTAAGCGCCTCCGCGCCTAAGCGCCTGCGTCAGCGTAGTAGCGGCCCAACCACTTCAATCCGATTGGTCATGATCCCGTCGAGCGGCAAGTCCTTCACGGCGTTCGCGTCTGCTTCGGTATCGACGTCCAGAACGAAGACCGGGATGTTGGACGCTTTCGCTTTTTGCAGGAGGAGGCCGGGCCAGCCGGGGATGCGGTCGCGGTAGCGGGCGGGGAAGGCGAGGCCGGTCGCGCATTGCCGCGGCAGTGCGCCGAGGCCGAGGCGGAGGAGATATGCCTTCGCGCACGCTTTGATTTCCGGGCGCGAGGGCACCAGTTTGCGAATGCCCGACGTCCGTTGCGACAGTGCGTTGAAGTCGCGTTGATCGTTCCAGTAGAAGAGTTGCTCGCGGCGCTCGGGAGGCAGGCCGTTGATGGTGGCGGCGAGCAGGTCGAGCGTCTTTCTGTAGTGGTCTTTCTGATCGATGAGCAGTTGTTTGTCGGGAAACTCGGTCAATACCTCATCGAGCGACGGCATGAGGCCGATTCCCTTTCCTCGTAATGGAAACGTTTGGCCGCCGTCGGCTGTGTAGCCGTGGCCGACGTCGAGCGTTTTCAGGTACGTGAAGGACTGCTCGTGCGTGACTCCGCGGCCGTTCGTGCGGCAGTCGAGCGTCCAGTCGTGAAAGATGGCGAGGCGACCGTCGGTGGTCGGGTGAATGTCGACTTCGACCATGTCGGCGCCCGCCTCGAACGCGGCGGCGATGGAGGGAATGGTGTTCTCGATGTACTCGTGGCGCGGCGGCTCGATCAGCGTGGCGGTGCAGGTGTCGTTCTTCAGTCCGTCGAGCTGATGGTTCTGATGCACGCCGCGGTGCGCGATCAGGAGCGGCTTCTTCGTCTGCGGCGGCACGCTGCGCGGCACGAGGTGGTATGCCGCCAGTGCGATCAGCGCCGCGGTGACGATCAGGAGTGCTTTGCGCATCGAGGCGCAATAGTAGCGACTGGCCTTGCTCGACGGCTCAACGGTTCCGCGTCGTGAAGTAGCGCTTGAGCCACTGCGACAGGCCGTCGAGTCCGGGGAAGAGCACGCGCTCGGTGATGTTGGCCTGATCGAGCTTGTCGCGGATCTCCCATTTCAGCGCGGCCGGGATGACGATGCGGCGATAGGCGTTCTTCCGCTCCAGCAGCGCCTGCAGCGACATGGTCGCGCTGGAGGGGAGGGAGAAGAGCGCGAACTGGTTCACGATCCGCTCGTCGAGCGAGGGGGGCTCGAAGAAGACGACGAAGTCTTCGCGCGACAGGGCGTCGAACTGCTCGACGGTGGTGGCGACGCGGTTGAGCAGCTCGGTAGTAAAGATGTTGACGTCTTCTTCTTCCAGCACCTGCCGCAGCCGGCGCGGCAGCATGTCGCTCATCTTCCGGTAGTCGACGCACCAGATGGCGGCGTCTTCATCGAAATGCCGCACGTCGTGCGTCGCGAAATGCATGGCCACGTACGGCGAGTAGGTCCAGTCGAGCAGCCGCGTCGGCAGCCCGTGGTGCTTTGCCAGGGAGAGCCAGTTCCAGACCCAGTCGCCATGCACCGCGCTCCGCAGCGCGTACTTGCGAAAGCTGGAGAGGAGATGCCGCTCGTGCGCTTCGAACGCGCCGGTCTGCAGACTCGTCTCCAGCCCATGCCGCGCCCGCGGCACCCCGCGAAAGACGAAATTCGACCGATGCCGCGACAGCGCCTCCTGCCACGTATCGTCGAACATCGCCTCCTGCAACTCCGTCCAGCTCTCGACGCGCAACTCCATGCCGCGCGAGGCTGCAAGGTGGTTGCCGTGCGCGCCTTGCGGCGCGCGGTTGTCGGTGATCGGTTGTCGGTTGTCTGCGGGGCGTCCGCTTGCGGCAACCTTGCAGACGACCCGGAGCGGCGCGGTTGCAGCTTGGCCGTGAGGTCCGCGGGCGACGGAACCACAGACAACTGACAACCGACAACAGCGCGCCGCAAGGCGCGCATGTGAGCTGCATCACATCCCCCCCTTGTTAAACTGTGGCCGGGTCCATGCTCGAACGGTTGAAAAACGCCATTCGCCCTGCCGGGGAGGAGAAGCCGCTGCCGCGTAAGACGACCGAAGTGCGTCTGCACGACGGGCACGATCCGGTCGAGCGGGCGATGACGCACGAGCCGGCGCTGATCATGCTCGAGGGCGATCTGCCGGGGCAGGTGTTCCGGCTCCGCTCCGGACGCCAGATCATCGGCCGCCGTCCCGAATGCGACATTCGCGTTCGCGAACGTGCGGTCAGCGGGATCCATGCGGAAGTGATCCGCGTCCGCGACGCCGTGACGATCAACGATCTCGCCAGCACCAACGGCACGCTGGTCAATGGCATGCGCATCCGGACGCCGGTTCCGCTGCTGCAGGGACACTTGCTGAAGCTTGGCAATTGCGTCTTCAAGTTCGTCGACTCGCTGCTCGACGTCGAGTTCACCGAGGCGCTGCATGCGCGCGGGATCACCGACCAGCTCACCGGCGCGTTCAACAAGTCCTACCTGGTCGCGCGCCTCGGGTTCGCGATCGATACCGCCTCCGAGACCCGCCCCGTCACCGTGATCGCCTTCGATTACGACAACTTCAAACAGGTGAACGATCAGTTCGGCCACGCCGCCGGCGACCACGCGCTGCAGGCGACGTGCGAGCTGATCGCGAGCGAGTTCGTCCGCGCCGGCGATCTCTTCGCCCGCGTCGGCGGCGAGGAATTCGTGATCGTCCTGCCCGACACGCCGCTCGACCAGGGCGTCGCCGTGGCCGAACAGATCCGCCGCACCCTCGCCGACACCGATTTCGGTACGGAGGGCGTCTCGATCCGCCTCACTTCATCCTTCGGCGTCTGCTGCGCCACCACTCCCGCAGAACAGCCGGAGACCGTGCTGGCCCGCGCCGACGAACTGCTCTATCGCTCCAAACGCGACGGCCGGAATCGCGTCAGCGCGTAACCGCGAGGTGGCGCCTTCAGGAAAAACGCGAGCGCTCGCCCACCTGTCGCGCGGCGCAGTCGTTTTGCTCGAAAAGTCGTGGTGCGGCGGGCGT
>DASVRB010000241.1:0-3839 GCA_036388835.1 Thermoanaerobaculia bacterium
CCCCGCCCCACCACAACTCGAACCCGAGACACCGAGGAACCGAGGAACCAAAATGCCCCGCGTATTGCATCCTCACTCGCCAGCAACAACAAAGGAGCTCAATTGCAGCAACGACAACTCGGGAAGCTCACCGTCTCTGCACAAGGTCTCGGCTGTATGGGCATGTCGGAGTTTTACGGCGCGGCCAATGAAGCCGAAGGCATCGCCACCATTCATCGCGCGCTCGAGCTCGGCGTGACGTTCCTCGATACGGCCGACATGTACGGGCCGTTCACGAACGAAAAGCTGATCGGGCGTGCGCTGCGCGGCCGGCGCAATGAGGTCGTGCTCGCCACGAAGTTCGGGAACATGCGCGGCGACGACGGCTCGTTCCTCGGCGTGAACGGCTCGCCCGACTACGTGCGCAAGTCGTGCGACGCGTCGCTGCAGCGGCTCGGCGTCGATGTGATCGACCTCTACTATCAGCACCGCGTCGACAACAAAACGCCGATCGAAGAAACGGTCGGCGCGATGTCGCGCCTCGTCGAAGCCGGCAAGGTCCGCTTCCTCGGATTATCGGAAGCGGCGCCAGCCACGATCCGCCGCGCGCACGCGACCCATCCGATCAGCGCGCTGCAGACCGAGTACTCGCTCTGGAGCCGCGAGCCGGAAGACGAGATCCTGCCGACCGTGCGCGAGCTCGGCATCGGCTTCGTCGCGTACAGTCCGCTCGGCCGCGGATTTCTCACCGGACGTTTCCGCTCGCCGGACGATCTCGCGCCGGACGACTATCGCCGCCGCTCGCCGCGTTTCTCGGGCGAGAACTTCGCGAAAAATCTCGACGTGGTGCGGCACATCGAAGAGATCGCCCGCGCGCGCGGCGTCACGCCGTCGCAACTGGCGCTGGCGTGGGTCCTTCAGCGCGGAAGCGACATCGTGCCGATCCCCGGCACCAAGCAGGTGAAGTACGTCGAGGAAAACGTCCGTGCGCTCGACATTCAATTGACCGCCGACGAATTGCAGCGTATCGAGGAAGCGGCACCGAAGGGCGTCGCGGCCGGCGATCGCTATCCCGACATGAGCACGGTGAACCGCTGATGATCCGACGCATCATCTACACACTGCTTGGCGCGCTCGCGGTCTTGTTCGGCGGCGGCGCGATTGCGGGCTGGCTGCTCTCTGCTCCCAAATACCGCGGCGAAACATCGGATCACTTCGACGGCAAGCAGTTTCACAACCTCGAGCCGACCGCGCATGCCGGCTTCAAGGAGATGCTGCGCTGGCAGGCGAACCGCGACGAGGGGGCGTGGGAAAAGTGGCGTGAGATCACGCCGGCCACGGCGCTGCCGAAACGGGTCGCCGGCCTGCGCGTGACGATGGTGAATCACGCCACGCTGCTGGTGCAGACGGAGAACGTCAACATCCTGACTGACCCGATCTGGTCGGAGCGCTGCAGCCCGTTCTCGTTCATCGGACCGAAGCGACATCACGCGCCCGGCATCCGCTTCGAGGACCTGCCGCCGATCGACGTCGTGATCCTCAGCCACAATCATTACGACCACATGGACGTGCCGACGCTGCAGCGTCTTTCACGCGAGCACAAGCCGCGCATTTTCGCCGGCCTCGGCAACGGCGCGTTTCTCCGCTCGCAGAACATCGGCCGGGTGACGGAGCTCGACTGGTGGGAGGCCGCGCCGCTCGCACAAGGCGTGCGCCTGAACGCGGTGCCGGCGCAACACTTCTCCTCGCGCGGTCTGGCCGACCGCGACGCGAATCTCTGGTGCGGCTATGTGATCGAGACCACCGAAGGCCCGATCTTCTTCGCCGGCGATACCGGCTGGGGCTCGCATTTCGCGAAAGTGAACGAGCGCTTCGGCAAAGTGCGCCTGGCCCTCCTCCCGATCGGCGCGTTCCGACCAGAGTGGTTCATGTGCGCCGTGCACATCTCCCCGAAAGACGCCGTGCGCGCCGCAAAAGACCTCGAAGCCAACCTCTCCATCCCCATGCACTACGGCACCTTCCACCTCGGCGACGACGGTCAGGACGAGCCCGTGCAGGTCCTCCAGCGCGAGCTCGCAGAAAACCCAGGCGTGCAATTCAAAGTGCTGGCGCCGGGGGAGAGCGTCAGTCGCTGAACCACGGAGGCGCTTAGGCGCTTAGGCGCGTAGGCGCTTGGGTGCAGTGTCGTTTTTCGGCACTGCACTGTGATGCCGCCAGTCTGTGGCGCTCGTCGCAACGCGTGTTCACGCGCAAAGTCACCCAAGCGCCTCCCGCGCCTCCGCGCCTAAGCGCCTCCGTCTCAAATTAGACACTTATAGATGGCGCGTCGCATGCAGTTATTTGAACTCGTCTGCGCAATTAAAGATCGAGGGAGAAACATCCATGCGTCACGCCATCTTTGCACTGCTCATTGCATCCTTACTTTCCACCGCGTCGGTCTCGGCGACGAATTATTACGTCGCGCTGCCGGCGAATGGCGGAAGCAACAGCAACAACGGTACTTCCTTGTCCACACCGTTCGCGACCATTCAGAAAGGGGTCGACATGATGGTGCCGGGCGACACGCTTTATGTGCGCGCCGGTACGTACAACGAGCTCGTCACGATCTGGAACAAGGCCGGTACGTCCAGCCTGCCGCTCTACATCCTGCCCTACAACAGCGAAACCGTCGTCATCGACGGCGCGAACCTCACCGCCCAGACTGCAGTGGTCGGCATCGGCCGATCGTCTTATGTCCGTTTCGACGGATTCGAAGTGAAGAACGGCATCGAAGCCGGCGTGAAGATTTACGCCGCCAGTAACGTCAAAGTGCGCTGGAACAACATTCACGACAATCAGACCTTCGGCATTCACATCCTCAGTCCCGAATCGTGGGGCCAGAGCCACGACATCCTGCTCGAAGGAAACACCGTCCGCCGCAATGTCCTGAACAACTCGGACCGTGATGAGTCGTCGGGCTGGGCGCAGGCCATCGGTACTTGGCAGGTGGTCGACATCGACATCCTCAAAAATTACGTGCACGAGAATTTCGGCGAAGGCATTGACTGCCTGCTCAGCGACGGCTGCCGGATCGTGGAGAACACGGTCTACGACAATTTCAGCGTCAACGTCTATCTCGATAATGCCACCGACACGCTGGTGAACCGCAACTTCATCGCCTCCGGCCGCATCAGCAATGCATCCGATTACTACCGCAACGGCCACGGCGCCGCCGGAATCTCGATGGCCAACGAGGATTATGTGATCCAGAACCCGCTCAATGGACTGACCATCACGAACAACATCGTGGTCGGCGGCTCGCACTCGTTCTCGTACAGCAACTCCGAGCACGGCGGCGGACTGCACAATACGCTGATCGCCAATAACACGTTCTATGGCGGCTCGGCCGGGCAGATGTTCTACATCCAGACGCCGAGCCCCGACGTGCACGACACGACCACCATCCGCAACAACATCTTCTACGCGAAAACCGGTCAGGCGTACGCATACGCCACCAGCTCGAACATCACCTACGGCTACAACAACTGGTACAACGGCACGACCAACACGCACAAGAGCGGCTCGGGCGACGTGCTCGCGAACCCGCTTCTCGTCAGCGCCGGCACGACCACCAAGACCGATTACAAACTGACGTCGACCTCGCCGTGCATCAACGCCGGCACCACCCACACCGCAGTGACCACCGATTACTGGGGTACGACCCGCGGCACAGTGCACGACATCGGCGCACACGAGTATTGAGGTAGTGAATTAAGACGTCTCTAGTGGAGCGGCGGGCCCGCCGCGCATCGAAGACCGGCGGGCTAAGAGCCCGCCGCTCCCCACGACCGTACCCGTCATCCTGAGCGTTAGCGAAGGAT
>DASVRB010000242.1:0-2255 GCA_036388835.1 Thermoanaerobaculia bacterium
CGCCGCTTTCGCTTTTTTGGAACAGGGAACGAGTGAAAGCGGCGACTCGCGTCGCCGCACTCCAAACTACAGTTCGAACCCTGTGTTCCCGATTTTCATCGGCGGCTCTTTCGGGGTCTCGCCGCGCTGGCGGCTCTCCTCGATCTGCGCCTCACCATCCGCGGGGACCCGCGTCTCTTTGGCGAGCTGCGCGCGGGCGCTGGCGAGGTAGACCTTCGCCCCTTTGTCCGCATACAGCGCTTCGATCTGCGCGGCGTCGGCGTCGATGACCACGTAGTCGCGGATGCGCGTCGAGTAGATCGCGTACCTGCCGTTCGACTGCTTCTCGATGCGCCACGCCATCAGGGCGAGTAGCGTACTCCGATCCGCCAGGCCCGCGGTTGACCGAGAGTGATCACAGGCGTGGCGCTGGCCTCGATCGATTCGTTGAAAACGTTCTCGATTGCCAGCGTCGCCTCGAAGCCTTTCGCAATCGGATGCGAGGCGAAGAGGTCGGCCACAAAGTACGCATCGAGCGGGAGCTCGTTGCGATCGTCGTCGAACTGCATGGCCGACCAGCGCAACTGCGCGCCGATCCGCTTCCACATCAGTTGCGCGGTCGCCTGATGTCGCGGCACCTGCGGCACGCGATTGCCGCGCAGCTCGCCGTCGCGCACGGTCGCATTCACAAACAGCCAACTGGTGGAGGCGCGCCAGTCGGGGCCGAGCGCCCACTCCGCATCGAGCTCCGCGCCGACCGAGCGCGTGCGCCCGAGGTTCTGACGCTGGCGTGTGATCAACGTGGGAGTTTGCGTGAGCGTCACGTTTGCGATCGTGTCCGAGACGTTCGTCACGAACACAGTCAGGCGCGCATTGCGTGCGCGGACGCCCGCTTCAAAGCCGGTCAGATTCTCCGCTTGCAGGCGCGCGTTCGGGAGCGTGTTCACGTTGCCGACGCGGAAGCCGCGATACAGCTCGTTGAGCGTCGGCGCGCGGAAGGCCGTGTACGCGCTGGCCGAGAACGTCAGCGCCTCGCGTGCGCGCCAGAGCAGCGAAAGCCGAGGATTCGCCTGACCTTCCGTCGTGCGCAGAGTGGCGTCTTCATTGCGCCACCAGTCGCCGCGGATGCCGGCCGTGACACTGAGCGCATTGTTGATGGTGAACAAATCTTCAACGTATGCCGAGGCGGTTTGCTGACGTCCGCCCGCGTTGACGTGGAACGTGCCGTTCTGCGTGAAGCGCACCTCCTCGCTCGTGCCGCGTGCGGCGCGGAGCTCCGCGCCGGTGACGAGCACGTGTCGACCGCGCACCGCGCGCGTGAACTGCACGTTCGCGCCGGCGCCGCGCGAGGGGACACGCTGCTCGACGGTGAGCGTTTCGCTGTTGCGATTCGCGGCGATCGCCGAAAACGTTTGGAAGTAATCCTGCTCGCTCGCGTGGGCACGCAGCGCCAGCGATCCGCCGAACGGCGTCCAGTCCGCGCCGCCGGCGAGCTGCAGGATCGCGGTGTCGTTCTTCTGCAGCGGAGTGCCGTTGTTGCGCGACTCGTCGTAGTAGGACCCGCGCACGAACGCCGTCTTGTGGCGCAGCGTCGCATCGATGGTCGCGTGATGCGAGTCGGCGCTCACGTCGACCGCGCCGCGCTGCGACGGATTCACCAGCACGTAGCCGCTCGTGCGAAACAGATCGAGCGCGACGTTGCCGCGCGCGCCGCCCCAGAAGAGCGAGCCGTTGCCCGTGCCCTGCGAGCCGAGCGAAACATCGGCATCGAGCGCGGCATCTTTGCGCCGGACGAACTGAATCACGCCGCCCATCGCCGAGCTGCCGTACAGATCGGACGCACCGCCGCGCAACACTTCCACCCGCTCGAGCGAAACGCGCGGCACGCGTCCCCAGTAGACCCACCCGCCGAACGGATCGTTGAGCGGCACGCCGTCATCGAGCACCAGCGCGCGTGACGCCCCACTCGCACCGACTCCGCGCAGCGTCACCCCCTGCGACGTGGGATTCGCGACACGGCTCCCCGTGCGGCGGAAGAGCGTGAAGCCGGCCACCTGCCGCAGCGCGTCATCGAGCGTCGGCGCAGCGCTCGCCTCGAGCGTTTCGCGCGACAGCACTACGACGCTGGCCGGAGTATCCGCCACACGCGTCTCCGTGCGCGTGGCCGTGACGGTGATGGTTTCGGTGACCTGGGCCAGGATGAGGGCGGCGAGGATCAGGGGTGCCTCGCTGCGCTCGGCGGAATTGAAAATTGAAAATTGAAAATTGAAAGATCG
>DASVRB010000243.1:0-12704 GCA_036388835.1 Thermoanaerobaculia bacterium
GGCCGCGATCATCAACGCGGTCGGCCGCGACAAAAACGGGATCGGCTACGGCGGCATCGCGTACGCGAAAGAAGTGCGTCCGATCGCGATCGCGGCCGAAGGAGCGCAGCCGGTTGCGCCGTCCGAGGCGACCGTGGCGGCTGGGACGTACCCGCTGAGCCGCAAGCTCTTCTACTACCACGCGCAGAACGCGCCCGAGCGCGTGACGAAGTTCGTGCAGTGGTCGCTCACCTCTGAGGCGCAGGCGCTCGTCACCGACGTCGGCTACTTCCCGCTGCAGCAGACCGGCGCGACTGCAACGTCGACAACCGCAACCACCACTACGAACCAATGAGCCGCGGCAGGCGCATTCGCAACGGGATCATGACCGGCGTCTTCTCCGTCGCCGGCTGGGTAGCGATCGTCTTCATCTTTCTGATCTTTCTCTTCACGTTCAAAGAGACGATTCCGATCTTCACCGACCCTGAAGTGCGCCACGAAGCGAACCTGCAGAAGTTCTTCGGTGAGAAGCAGGAAGGGCCGACCATTTCGGAGCAGTACGTCTGGCAGCCGACCTCCGAGCGCCCAAAAGTCTCGCTCTGGCCGATCATCATCGGCACGCTCAAAGCGACGGCGGTCGGGTTGTTGTTCGCCTGTCCGGTCGGCGTCGCGGCGGCCGTCTTCTCCTCAGAATTCGCCCCCGCGAAGTTGCGTGAGGTGATCAAGCCGGTGATCGAATTGCTGGCCGGAATCCCGTCGGTGGTGATGGGCTTCTTCGCGCTGATCGTCCTCGCCACCTGGCTGCAGGATGCGTTTGGATTCACGTATCGATTGAACGCGATCAACGCCGGCCTGGCGCTCGGATTCGCGCTCGTGCCGATCATCTACACGATCTCGGAGGATGGACTTTCCGCGGTGCCGCGCTCGTATCGCGAGGCGTCGTTCGCGCTCGGCGCGTCGAAGCTGCAGACCGCAATCACGGTCGTGCTTCCGGCGGCGGCGCCGGCGGTGTTCGCGTCGTTCGTGCTCGCGTTCGGACGCGCAATCGGCGAGACGATGATCCTGCTGATGGCCGGCGGCAACGCGGCGCTCACGTCGTTCTCACTCTTCGATCCGCTGCGCACGCTCTCCGCGACCATCGCGGCCGAAATGGGCGAGGTCGTGGTCGGCAGCGCGCACTACTCCGCGCTCTTCTTCATGGGGACGCTGCTGTTCGTGATCACGTTCGTCAGCAACACGGTCGGCGTGTGGGTGATCCGCGGAATGCAGCGCCGGATGCAGGGAGCCGCGTCGTGACGACGATGCCCGCACCGGCGGTGATGACCGCGCCGAACAAGCGCATCGGCGACAAGATCGCGGTCGCGCTGCTGGGCCTCAGCGTCGTGATCATCATCGCGATTTTGGTCGTGATCATCGCGAACATCGCGTATCACGGCGCGGCCGCGGTGACGTGGGAGTTCATCACGCAGGCACCGCGTCAGGGGCTGACCGCGGGCGGCATCATGCCGGCCATCGTCGGCACCGCGGCGCTGGTGATCCTGATGTCGATCGCGGCGGTGCCGCTCGGCGTCGCGACCGCGATTTACCTGCACGAATACACGCCGGCCGAGGGGTTGAGCCTCGCGTGGAAGCGCTTCCGCGTTTCCAAAGGACGCCCCGGACGGCGGCGCCTTTTCTTTCGCGCGATGTCGGCGCTGCTGGCGACCGTCACGCGCAGCGCCGTGGCAAATCTCGCCGGCGTTCCGTCGATCGTCTTCGGCCTTTTCGGCCTCGGCTTCTTCATTCAGTTCATCGGGCGTTCGATCGATCGCGCCACGCAGCCGCCGGGCGAAGTGTTGTGGGGACAGGGCTCGCTGCTCTGGGCCGCGTGCACGCTCGCGCTGCTGACGTTGCCGACTGTGATCGTGGCCACCGAGGAAGCGTTGCGCACCGTGCCGCACGATCTGCGTGAGGCCTCGCTCGCACTCGGCGCGACGCAGTGGGAAACCATTCGCCGCGTCGTGTTGCCCGGATCGCTTTCCGGAATCATGACCGGCGCGATTCTCGGCATCTCGCGCGGCGCGGGGGAGGTCGCACCGATCCTCTTCACTGGCGCCGCGTATTACCTGCCGTTTCTCCCCGGTGACGTGACCGATCAGTTCATGCACCTCGGCTATCACGTGCTGATTCTGTCGACGCAGTCTCCGGACGTCGAAGCGACGAAGCCGCTGCTGTACGGCACCGTCTTCGTGCTGCTCGCCCTCACGTTTCTCCTCAATCTCGCGGGCGTGATCATTCGCTCGCGCACGCGGTCGAGGTCTCATCGATGACAACCACCATGGATTACGTTTCGACATCGGCGCCGGCCGTTCAGCTCAGCCCGCGCGCGTCCGACGTCACGCCGCCGCCGGCGAAAATCGAAGTGCGGAACTTCAACTTCTTCTACGGCGAGACGAAGGTCCTGCACGGGATCGAGCTCGACATCCCGGAGAAACAGGTCACGGCGCTGATCGGCCCGTCGGGCTGCGGCAAGTCGACGTTCCTGCGATCGATCAATCGCATGAACGACATCATCGCGGGAGCGCGCGGCGAGGGGCTGATCTCGATCGGCAGCCAGGACGTGTACGCGCCGTCGGTCGACGTGGTCGCGCTGCGGCGCCGCGTCGGCATGGTCTTCCAGAAGTCGAACCCGTTCCCGAAATCGATCTTCGAAAACATTGCGTACGGCATGCGCATCGGCGGCATCAAAGACCGCCGCGTGCTCGATGAAACGGTCGAGCGCTCGCTGCGCCGCGCGGCGCTGTGGGACGAGGTTAAAGACCGCCTCAACGCCAGCGCACTCGCATTGTCGGGAGGCCAGCAGCAGCGCCTCTGCATCGCCCGCGCGCTGGCCGTCGATCCGGAAGTGCTGCTGATGGACGAGCCAGCCTCCGCGCTCGACCCGATCGCGACGCAGAAGATCGAAGAGCTGGTCTACGAGCTGAAAACGAATTACACGATCGTGATCGTCACGCACAACATGCAGCAGGCCGCGCGCGTTTCCGACCGCACCGCCTTCTTCATGCTCGGCAAACTCGTCGAGTACGACGTGACCAAGACGATCTTCATGAATCCGACGCAGAAGTTGACTGAGGATTACATTACCGGAAGGTTTGGGTGAGGGGTGTTGTCGGTTCTCGGTTGTCGGTTGTCTGCGGCGTGACGCCTGGACCACAGACCTGCAGACAACTGACAACCGACAACTGACAACCGGCTAACAAACACGTATGCGCCACTTCGACATAGAAATAGAACACCTCAAAGAGCTCCTGCTGCGCATGGGGGCGATGGTCGAGGATCAGATGAATCAATCGATCCGGGCCTTGCTCGAGCGCGATACGGCGGTGGCGCAGCGGGTGATCGACTCCGACACGGCCATCGATCAGATGGAGCTGGAGATCGATCAGCACACGATCGAGCTGATCGCGATGATGCAGCCGGCGGCGGTCGACCTGCGCTTCGTGGCCGCGGCGATGAAGATCACGCCGGAGCTGGAGCGGATCGCCGATCTCGCCGTCGACGTCTGCGAGCGCGCCATCGAGCTCAATCGCGAGCCGCAGCTCAAGCCGCTCATCGACATCCCGCGCCTCGCGCGCATGGCTCAGGACATGGTCCGTCAGGCGCTCGACTCGTTCGTCCGCCGCGACGCGGTGCTCGCGCGCGAAGTCATCGCCCGCGACGACGAAGTCGATCTCCTCACCGAGCAGTCGTTCCGCGAGCTGCTGACGTACATGCTCGAAGACTCGCGCAACATCTCGCGCGCGATCCGCCTCACGTTCATCGGCAAGTACTTCGAACGCATCGCCGACGGCGCCACGAACATCTGTGAGATGGTCGTCTATCTCGCGGAAGGAAAAGTGATCAAACACAGCAATGAGTCGGCCTGACCTTCGCGTCGCGGTCATTGAAGACGATGCCGACATCGCCTTCACCACGCGTGTCAATCTGGAGCGCGAGGGTTATGTCGTCAGCACGTTCGGCAACGGCCACGAAGGCTTGCTCGGCGTGCAGCAGGGCGGGTTCGATTTCCTGATCCTCGACCTCAATCTGCCGGACCTCGACGGCTTCACGATCTGCCGCGAGCTGCGCCGCGATCCCGCGACCTCGAAGCTGCCGATCCTGATGCTCACCGCGCGCACCTCCGAGGCCGATCGGATCATGGGCCTCGAGCTCGGCGCGGACGATTACCTCCTCAAGCCGTTCAGTGTCCGCGAGCTGCTCGCGCGCCTCGGCGCAATCCTGCGCCGCGCAAAAGGGGGCGACAACGATGCCGGCGTTTACGACGACGGCCGCCTGCGCATCGACGGCCGCACGCTGCGCGTCTACGTCGACAACGAAGAAGTGAAGCTCGCAAAAAAAGAGCTCGAGCTCCTCTGGATGCTCGTCCGCAACCGCCCCTCCGTCGTCTCCCGCGACCGCATCCTCTCCGAGGTGTGGCAGGTGGCGGAGGATGTCGAGACCAGAACCGTCGACGCCCACATCCGCAACCTGCGCAAGAAAATTGGCAAGGATCGGATCAAGACGGTGATCGGGTATGGGTATCGGTTTGAAGCGTGAGCGACGCAGGCGCTTAGGCGCTTAGGCGCGGAGGCGCTTGGGTGCTGCTTCGCTTGTGCGATGCGTCGCGTGAGCGGCACGCGCAACCCGTCTGCGCCACAATGAATCACCCAAGCGCCTAAGCGCCTCCGCGCCTAAGCGCCTCGAAAAAACATGCACCCCCTCCGCGTCCTCCTCCTCGTCTCGCTCGTCATCGCGGTTGCGGTGGCGTGGGGGCTCGGTGCGGCGTTGGAGCATGGCGGGACGGCTCGCACGGCGGCGGTGGTGCTGGCGATCGTGGCGTTTGCGGCGTTCATGCTGCCGTGGACCGGCGTGTTTCTCTGGGCGGTGCGCCGCGCGAACGATCTCGACGTGCTCACCGATCGCGCGCGTGCCGCGGCGGCGGCGCCGCGGGAGACCGCGATTGCCGATCGGCTGTATCACGCGGAGCTCGACGATCTGGCGCGTGCGCTCGATGAGTTGCGCTCGACGATCGTGCGGCAGCGGCAGGCGCACGAGGAGCACCGCGCGGCGATGGCCGAGATCGTGTCGTCGCTCGGCGAGGGTCTGCTTGCGATCGATCCGAAAGGACGCGTCGTCGTGGCCAATGCGCGCGTTTCAGAGATGTTCGGCGCGGGCGGCGATCCGGTCGGACGTTCGGCGCTGGAGATCGTGCGCAAGCAGTCGGTGGTCGCGGCACTCGATCGCGCGTTGCGCGGCCAGGCCTCGACCGATCGCGTGACCGTCGGCTCCGAGGATCACGAGCGGCAGATCGAAGTGCGGGTTGTGCCGGTCGAGGCGTCAGCCGAGATCGCGGCGGTCGCGCTCTTCATCGACGTCACCACGATCGAGCGGCTGCAGCGCGTCCGCAAAGACTTCCTCGACGACTTTTCGCACGAGGTGCGGACGCCGCTGACCGGCCTCAAGTCGGCGGCCGAAACACTCGATGGCGGACGGCTCACCCGCGAGCACGAACAGCAGTTGCGGCAGATCATGCAGCGGCAGATCGTCCGGATCGAGCGGCTCGTCACCGACCTCTCCGAGCTCAACGCGATCGAGAGCGGGCAGCTCGTGCTGGAGCGGCGTCCCGTCAACCTCCGCTCCGTGCTCGAGACGTTGTGTGAAGACTTTGGCGAGCGCACCGAGTCCGTGCACTTTTCGGTCAGCGGCAGCGACACCGTCGTCGAGATCGACGCCTTGCGGGCGCAGCAGATCTTCACCAATCTCCTCGACAACGCGTGCAAGCACGGCGGCGGCCGCGGCGAGATCGCGGTCGAGGTCGGTCGCGACAACGGCGACGCGGTCGTGCGGGTTTCTGATGAAGGGCCGGGCATCCCGCCGCACGAGCTCGAGCGTGTGTTTCATCGCTTCTATCGCGTCGACCGGAGCCGCTCGAAACCGGGCACCGGCCTCGGCCTGGCCATCGCCAAGCACCTCGTGGCGCTGCACGGCGGCTCGATCCGCGCGTTCAACCGCCCGGCCGGCGGCGCGACCTTCGAAGTGAGGCTCCCGATCGAGTTGACATAGAATCGCGCCGCTTTTGCGACACACAGCCGCGGCGCAGGCCCGGCTGAGGGAGGGTCCCCTTGGCGCGTTTCCGTCTCATTCCCCGTGAGGAGAAGTTCTACGACGACTTCAAGTCGATGGCCGACGAGCTGAAGCGTGGTGCGCGTCTGCTCGAGTCGATGCTGGCCGTCGATCCTCCGCTCGCTGACAAAGCGCATGAAATCAAGGAAGTCGAGCACAAGTGCGACTTTCTGACGCACGAGATCATCCAGCGCCTCAACAAGACCTTCGTCACGCCGATCGACCGTGAGGACATCCACGAGCTGGCGAAGACGCTGGACGACGTCATGGACGCGATCGACAACGCCGCCTCGCTCATCCCGCTCTACAAGATCGACAAAGTCCGTCCCGGCGCGCGCGAGCTGACCCGCATCATCATTCAGCAGTGCGACGAGATCCGCGTCGCCGTCGAGGCGCTGGAAGAGAAGAAGGGCGTGCTCGAGCGCGCCATCGAGATCAACCGCCTCGAGAACGAGGCCGACCGCATTCACAAGAACGCGATCAGCCAGCTCTTCGACGAAGAGCCGAACCCGATCGTGGTCATGAAGTGGAAAGAGCTGTACGACCTGCTGGAGGAGGCAACCGACGCCTGCGAAGACGTCGCGAACCTGCTCGAGAACGTGGTCGTCAAGCACGGCTGACCGCATGCTGCTCACTGTCGTCGCGCTGATCGCGATCGCGCTGGTGTTCGATTACATCAACGGCTTTCACGACGCCGCCAACTCGATCGCCACCGTCGTCTCCACGCGCGTCCTCTCGCCCGGCCAGGCCGTGATCTGGGCCGCTTTCTTCAACTTCATCGCCGCGTTCACGTTCGGTACGGCCGTGGCCAAGACGATGGGGAAGGGGATGATCGACCTGCAGGCCGTCACGTTCGGCGTGATCTTCGGCGGGCTGATGGGGGCGATCATCTGGGACCTGATCACCTGGTACTTCGGCCTGCCGACCAGCTCGTCGCACGCGCTGATCGGCGGCTACGCAGGTGCCGCCGTCGCGAACGCCGGCTTCGGCGCGATCATCGTCTCGGGGTGGAGCAAGACCCTGATCTACATCGTGCTCGCGCCGCTGATCGGTCTGACGCTGGCGCTGTTGATCACCGTCGCGACGATGTGGATCTTCCGCAACGCGGTGCCGTCGCGCGTCGACCGCATTTTCCGGAAGCTGCAGCTCGTCTCAGCGGCGCTCTACTCCCTCGGGCACGGTGGCAACGACGCGCAGAAGACGATGGGCATCATCGCGGGCGTCCTCGTGACGGCCGGCTACATGAAAACGTTCGACATCCCGGTCTGGGTCGTCCTCTCCGCACACGCGGCGATCGCGCTCGGAACGCTCAGCGGCGGCTGGCGCATCATTCATACGATGGGCAGCAAGATCACGCGGCTGCAGCCGGTCGGCGGATTCGCCGCCGAGACCGCCGGCGCGATGGCGCTCTTCCTCGCCACGAGCCTCGGCGTGCCGGTCTCCACGACGCACACGATCACCGGCGCAATCGTCGGCGTCGGCGCGACACGACGGCTCTCGGCGGTACGCTGGGGAATCGCCGGCCGCATCGTCTGGGCCTGGATCCTGACCATCCCGATGTCCGCGCTGATCGGCGCGGCGATGTTCTGGGCCTGGCGCGTCTTCGGCGGTCATTGACCTCGGCTGCACGCCGACTTCACGCCGCGTCCCTACAGTGTCCGCGATGCGCATCCTCCTTCTTTCCGTTCTCCTGTCGACGCTCGGCAATGCCGACATCGTGAAGCTCGTGAAGGCCGGCCTTTCGGCCGACACCATCGAAGCGAAGATCGCGGCCTCGGAGACGAAGTTCGATACGTCAACCGACGCGCTGGTTGCGCTCGCCGAGCAGGGAGTCCCGGAGCGGGTGATCCGCAAGATGATCGAAAGCGACGGACCTGCTGCTGCCGTTCCTGCAGCGCCGAAACCGGCGGCCGCGGCGGTTGCCGCTCCACGAGCACGACGGACGACGGCAGCCGTACGGCGGGTCGTGTCGCGCCGTTACGACGTGACGCTGCATGGCGAAAACGGCGGCAAATGCGAAGCCGAACTGCGCGTCGACAGGAAAGGGATCAAGGCCTCGCGCTGCGGCGCG
Organism: Thermoanaerobaculia bacterium; assembly: GCA_036388835.1. Taxonomy (GTDB): domain Bacteria; phylum Acidobacteriota; class Thermoanaerobaculia; order Gp7-AA8; family Gp7-AA8; genus QHVT01. The sequence continues at coordinate 8,192 of DASVRB010000243.1, forward strand.
CTCGACTTTGAAATTGCGTGGGGCGCGGTCAAGAGCGCCTGTCATGATTACGGCTTCCGCGGCGCGCTCACCATCAACGGCCGCCGCCTCTCCACCAATACGCCGGCCGAGGCTAGACGGATCGTGGAGCAGGTGCGGGAACGCGTTGCGGTCGCCGCGTGCCGGCCGTAGCCGGCCTCAGCGGCGACGGCTCTTGCGACGGTTCTTCTTCAGCTCGGCCTCGAGCTTCTTCGTCTGCGCCGCGGCCGCCGCGGCAGACGCTTTCGCCCGCTCCACGGCACGATTGACGGCCGGTTCCGCGGGGACCTCCGCTTCGGCAGGGGCGTCGCTCCTGAGCGTGTTTCCGCAGTAGTTCACCGGCGCGCCGACACACTTTCCCATGGCCCAGCGCTGGCAGTTGTAAGGGCAGACCTGACGCTTCGCTTCACCGGGGCAGTCGCCGGCAATCTGAACCGTCGAATGGCAGGCGATCTCGCAGTCGTGCCAGGCACTCATGCAAGCCCAGCTTCGCTTTTCGACGCAGCGCTGGCGCTCCGCCTCGTTTTTGATGTTCGCGCAGAACGCCCAAACGGCGTCGAGGCAGGGGCGCTGTTGCGCCTCACAGGCACCGGCGCAGGGGCCATTCGCTGCGTCGTACTGCGCCGAGCAGCACTCCGTGCAGGCATTCGCGCCGGCCGGACAGTTCATCTGACACTCCTCGTATGTCTCGGCAGCAGTCAGGCGCATGGTGGCGCACAGCGTGGCCACAAGAATCAGCCATCCCAGACGTTTCATGCTCGTCTCTCCCTCTCTCAGCGGCGCCTCAGTCTAGTGCGGAAGGCCCTCAGAATTTTTGCCCTATACTCGCCGTTCCGATCAGTCCCTGCGAGGTGGAAGCTTCTCAGGAGATCCCGAGCGCCGGCCTGAAGGCCGTACCGGTAAGAGGTCAAAAGCCAATGAAACCAGAGATCCATCCTCAGTATCAGCAGGTCAATGTGCACTGTGCGTGCGGCGAAGAGTTCACGACCGGCTCCACGAAACCGGAGCTGCGCGTCGACATCTGCTCGAAGTGCCACCCGTTCTTCACCGGCAAGCAGAAGCTCGTCGATACCGCCGGCCGCATCGATCGCTTCCAGAGAAAGTACGGCAAGAAATGACGTCGCTCTGGCGCGGTTCGGCGAGGATGATCGCGGGCGCTTTCAACGCGTTCACCAACGGTCTCACCTCGGCCATGCCGGCGCCGGGCGCGAAGGCCGACAAAAACGTCGACATGCTCGTCGGTGGCCAGGCGGTCATCGAGGGCGTGATGATGCGCGGCCTCACCGGCTACTCCGTCGCCGTCCGCCAGCCGGACGGCGGCGTTGCCATTCGTAAAGACAAGCTCGTCGCCATCACGGCCAGGTACCCGTTCCTCAAGATCCCGGTGCTGCGCGGCTCGGTGGTGCTGATCCAGTCGCTGATCCTCGGCATGCGCGCGCTCAACTACTCGGCGAGCGTTTCGTCGGCGGGGGCCGAGGGCGAAGAGGAGCTGTCGAACTGGGCCATCGTCGGCTCGATGGTCATGGCGCTGCTCCTCGGCGTCGGCCTCTTCATCCTCGCGCCGCTCGGCATCACCAACCTCATCCGTCATTACCTCCTGCCGGAGATGGGGAACTTCACCTACAACGCCATCGACGGCGTGATCCGCGGCCTCTTCTTCTTCCTCTACATCGCATCCATCTCGCTGATGGACGAGATCCGGCGCGTGTTCCAGTACCACGGCGCCGAGCACAAGACGGTCTACACCTTCGAAGCGAACGAGCCGCTGACGGTGGAGAACGCGCGCACGAAGTCGACGCTCCATCCGCGCTGCGGCACGAGCTTCCTCCTCTTCGTGATGGCGATCTCGGTCATGGTCTTCTCGCTCATCCCGTCGAGCGCGCATTTCACCGTGAAGTTCGGCGCGCGCGTGGTGCTGATCCCGCTGATCGCCGGTCTCGCCTACGAGATCATTCGCTTCTCGGCGCGACACCTCACGAATCCGGTCTGCAAGGTGCTGATCCGCCCCGGCATGTGGCTGCAGCGGATCACGACCAAAGAGCCGGACGACAAGCAGCTCGAGATCGCGATCATCGCCCTCAAAGAAGCGCTGCTGTACGACGCGATCGAGCCCGAACAAGCCGCGGTCGCTTAACGACGCAACAACCAATCGAGGAGCTCGCGGGGCAACCCGCGAGCTTTTTGTGTATGTACGAAAAGCTCAACGAGATCGAAAAAAAATACGAAGAGCTCCAGCAGAAGATGGCCAATCCGTCGATCGCGACGGACGTGGCCGCGTTCCGCGAGACCATGAAGTCGGTCTCCGAGATCGAAGAGCTGGTGATGAAGTTCCGCGAGCTGCGCGACATCCGCAAGCGGATCGCCGACGCGCGCGACATGGTCCGCGCCGACGATGACATGCGCGAGCTCGCCGAGCTCGAGCTGGCGGACCTCGAGCCGAAGGAGCCGCAGCTCGAGTCGGAGCTGAAGATCCTCCTCCAGCCGAAGGATCCGAACGACGACAAGAACGTCTTTGTCGAAGTGCGCGCCGGCACGGGCGGCGACGAGGCCTCGCTCTTCGCGGCCGAGATCATGCGCATGTACATCCGTTACGCGGAGATGCAGCGTTGGAAGGTCGACATCACCGACGCGAACTACTCGTCGGTCAACGGCATCAAGGACGCGACGCTGCAGATCGAAGGCAACAAGGTCTACTCGCGCCTCAAGTTCGAATCGGGCGTGCACCGCGTGCAGCGCGTTCCGGCGACGGAAACGCAGGGCCGCATTCACACGTCGGCAATCACGGTGGCGGTGCTGCCGGAAGCGGAAGACATCGACATCACGGTTCACGACAAAGACCTGCGCGTCGACACGTTCTGCTCGTCCGGACCGGGCGGCCAGTCGGTCAACACGACCTATTCTGCGGTGCGCCTGACGCACCTTCCGTCCGGCGTCGTGGTGTCGTGTCAGGACGAAAAGTCGCAGATCAAAAATCGCGCGAAAGCGTTGCGCGTGCTGAAGGCGCGGCTGTACGAGATCGAGCGTCTGAAGCGCGAAGCCGAGCTCTCGGCGACCCGCAAGGGGATGATCGGCTCGGGTGACCGCTCGGAGAAGATCCGCACGTACAACTTCCCGCAGGACCGCGTCACCGACCACCGCATCGGCCTCACCGTGCACAACCTGCCGGACATCATGAACGGCTACCTCGACGCGGTGATCGAGCCGCTGATCGCCAGTTTCCAGGCCGAAAAGCTGAAGGACGCGGTCGAAGCGCACTGAGCGACTCCTCACAACTCCTGCGCTTGCCGCTCTAGAATCGCCGGCGCATGAAAGAACGGATCGACGCCATCATTCGCCGCAATCAGGCGGAGTATCTCGACTCGCTCCTGCCGACGCGCGATGCGCTGCTCGAGCAGATGGAAAAGTTCGCCGAAGAGCACGGCCATCCCATCGCTGATCCCGAGGTCGCGCAGTTGATGCGCGTGCTGCTGCGGATCAAATGTCCGCGGCGCGTGCTCGAGGTCGGGACGAACATCGGCTACTCGGTGATCGTGATCGGTCGCGAATGCGATCCCGATGCGGTCGTCGAAACGATCGAGATCGATCACAACACGCTCACCACCGCGCGCCGCTTCGTCGGCGAGGCGGCGCTGCCGTGCCGCGTCGTCTTTCATGAAGGGGAAGCGCTCGACGTGCTGCCGCGGCTGACCGGGCCGTTCGACTTCGTCTTCATCGATTGCGTGAAGACCGAGTACGGCGATTACCTGGACGCGTTGATGCCGAAGCTCGAGCGCGGCGCCGTCATCGTCTGCGACAACCTGCTGTGGAAGGGGAGAGTCGCGGCCGGCGAGCACGATGCCGCGACCGACGCGCTGCGTGCATTCAACGAGCGGATCACATTCGATTCGCGGCTGATCACGAGCGTCATCGCCGTTGGCGACGGCACCGGCGTCTCGGTCGTCCTCTGAAAACAAAAGCGCCGGGCGAGTGCCCGGCGCTTCAGAGAAATCGGATCGGTTGTAATTACTTCGAGGCGCCCGTTGCTGCCGGCGCCGCGGCGGCCTTGACCGTGCCGCGAACCGGAACCGTCACGAGCGGCTTGGTGGTGTCGCTGGTGTGGATCAGGACGTTGCCGTCGAGCGCCCCCGGCTTCGCGTCTTTCGCGATCTGCAGGGTCACTTCGTACTCGCCCTTGCGCTCGGTCGGCTTGACCAGCGCTTCGACGCCGGCGACACCTGACTCGACCTTCGCGACCACGAAACGCTCCGGGGTCTTGAGGTCATTCGAGCGGAGCAGGATGGTGCGGGTGGCGGCGGTGTCGGTCGGCGCGATCTCGCCGAAGTTCACACCGGTCGGCTCGACGCGGAACGTCGGGCGGACGACACCGGAGACGCTCAGCCAGTACTCCGGCTGGTGCTTCGAGTTCGTGACGATGCGGATCTTCTCGGCGAGCGGGCCGAGGCGCGCTTCAGGGCCGCCCAGCGTGACGTCGAGGAGGTACTGATTCTGCCCGAGG
>DASVRB010000244.1:0-21590 GCA_036388835.1 Thermoanaerobaculia bacterium
TTCTCACCGCCGCTTGTGCAACGCAGCAGCGACCGGCGGCGAGCTCGCGGCTCGAGACGATGCCGCGGCATGACGAGTGGGTGCAGATCGACAGTGCGGGGCGGAAGCTGCATGCGTATGTCGTCTATCCGCAGGTCAGCAGGCTTTCGAGCGCGGTGCTGGTGATTCATGAAAATCGCGGACTGACCGACTGGGTGCGCACGGTCGCGGATCAGCTTGCGGAGCGCGGGTACATCGCCATCGCGCCGGACTTTCTTTCCGGCGCCGCGCCGAACGGCGGACGCACCAGCGACTTCGCGACGTCCGATGCCGCACGTGCGGCGATCTCGAAACTGCCGCGCGAACAGGTGCTCGCCGACATGCAGAACGCTGCCGCCTACGTCCGCTCGCTGCCGTCCGCGAACAAGAAGCTGAGCGTGGCCGGGTTCTGCTGGGGCGGCTCGCGCGCGTGGGAGGCGGCCAATCTCATCGACGGTCTTTCCGCGACATACGTTTTCTATGGCACCGGTCCATCCACTGAAGCCGCGGTCGAAGGCATCGACGCGCCGGTCTACGGCTTCTACGGCGGTGACGACGCGCGCGTGAACGCAACCATCGACGCCACGCAGGCGGTCATGACGAAGCAGGGAAAGTCGTTCGAGCCGGTCATCTATCCCGGCGCCGGACACGCGTACATGCGCCTTGGCGAAGAGCCGAATGCCTCCGAGGCGAACCGCGCCGCGCGCGATCAGTCCTGGCAGCGCTGGCTCGCGCGTTTGCGCGCTGCCGAATGACCGTTTTGTAATCGGCAGTACACTCGCTGATATGAGCGACATCGCTGCGACCGGGATCGATGGTCTCGACCACATCCTGATCGGCGGGTTTCCGCGCAATCACGTCTACCTGCTGCAGGGCGATCCCGGCGTCGGCAAAACGACCCTCGGTCTGCAGTTTCTCCTCGAGGGCGTGCGCAACGGCGAGACCGCGCTCTACCTGACCTTGTCGGAAACGCGCGCGGAACTGCACGCCGTGGCGAAGTCGCACAACTGGGACCTGACCGGCGTCGAGATCTTCGAACAGCTCGTCGGTGAAGAGTCGCTCGACGAAGAAGACAGCACCGTCTTCTATCCCGCCGAAATCGAGCTCGGTCAGACCATCAAAGCGCTGCTGACCGAGGTCGAGCGGCTGAAGCCTTCGCGCGTCGTGCTCGATTCCCTTTCCGAGATCCGCCTCCTCGCACAGAGCACGTTGCGGTATCGCAAGCAGATCCTCGCGTTGAAGCAGTTCTTCGCGAACCGCAACGCCACGGTTCTGCTGCTCGACGACCGCACCGCCGAGGTCAACGACCTGCAGTTGCAGAGCGTGCCGCATGGTGTGGTCGAGCTCGAGCGCTACACGCCTCTGTACGGCGCGGCGCGGCGGCGCATGCAGCTCGTCAAATTGCGCGGCGTCAATTTCCGCGACGGCTATCACGACTTCAACATCGCAACGGGCGGCGTGGTCGTTTACCCGCGCCTGATCGCCGCGGAGCACCGGCGCTACGTAACTCAGGATCCGCTGCCGAGCGGCGTGGCTGCGCTCGACGACATGCTCGGCGGCGGCATCGACCGCGGCACGAGCACATTGTTGATGGGGCCGGCCGGCTCCGGTAAGTCGGCGCTCGCGACGCAGTACGCGATCGGTGCCGCGAATCGAGGTGAGCCGGCCGCGATGTTCGTGTTCGAAGAGAGCCTTTCCAGTCTCTTCAATCGCTCCACGTCGCTCGGCATGCCGCTCCGCGAGCACGCCGACGCCGGACGCATTCACGTGCGGCAGGTCGATCCGGCGCAGATGCAGCCGGGCGAGTTCGCATCGCTCGTGCGCGACGCCGTCGAGCGCGATGGCGTGCGCGTGCTCGTGATCGACAGCCTCAATGGCTATCTCAACGCGGTGCCGGAAGAGCGTTTCCTCCTGCTTCACCTGCACGAGCTTCTCAGTTACCTCGGGCAGAACGGCGTGGCCACGGTGCTGGTTTTCGCGCAGCACGGGCTCGTCGGCACGATGCACTCCCCGGTCGACGTCAGCTATCTCGCCGATTCCGTCATCCTGCTCCGTTACTTCGAGGCGCGCGGCAAGATCCGCAAAGCCGTTTCGATCGTGAAAAAGCGCGGCGGTCTGCACGACACGTCCATCCGCGATTTCTCGATGTCGAGTGCCGGCCTGGCCATCGGCGAGCCGCTCGCCGACCTCCGCGGCGTCCTCACCGGCGTCCCGACGTTCGAGAACATCGTCAAAGAAATCGGGGAAGCGTGAGCTCCGGCGACGCCCCGCGAGTCCTCATCGTTGCGCCGATCGGCCGCGATGCAGACCTCATGTGCACGTACCTCACGGCGGCCGGCATTCCGTGCGAAGTGCGCAGCGACGTCGATGCGGTGTGCAACGAGGTGAACGACGGCGCCGGCGCGCTGCTCTTCACCGAGGAGGCGCTGAATCCCGACGTGACGCCGCGGCTCGCGCGCGTGCTCGACCAGCAGGAAGCCTGGTCGGACGTGCCGCTGATCATCCTCATGGGCGAGCATCTGCTCGATCCGCCGGCGCGCGAGTTCCTCGCGCTCGGCCGCCGCACGAACGTCACCTTCGTCGACCGGCCGGTGCGCATCAAGAGCCTCGTCAGCGCGGCACAATCAGCGCTCCGCGCGCGGCAGCGGCAGTACCAGCTCCGCGATCTGATGAAGACGCTCGAGGATCGCGTGCACGAGCGCGACCGCTTCCTCGCCATCCTCGGACACGAGCTGCGCAACCCGCTCGGCGCGATCCTCCTTGCGTCGCAGATGACCGGCGACGACGGCAAGCTCGAAGGCGAGCACGCCCAGCTCATCGAGCGGCAGTCGAAACATCTCACCCGGCTGGTCAATGACCTGCTGGATCTCTCCCGCGTCGTCAGCGGCAAGATCGTGCTCAAAACGCAGGCGATCGATCTTGCACAAGCGCTCCGCCAGTCGTTCGAGACCATCAACCAGGCGGCCGAACGCCAGAACGTGACGATCGAGGTGCGCCAGTCGACCGAGCCGTTGCCGGTCGAAGTCGATCCCGTTCGCGCCGACCAGATCATCACGAACGTCCTGACGAACGCGATCAAATACACCCCCGAGGGCGGTCATGTGGTGGTGACGCTGGCGTGTGAAGATGGCAACGCCGTCATGCGCGTCAAAGACAACGGCGTCGGCATTGCGCCCGACCGGATCGGGACGATCTTCGAGCTGTTTGCGCAGGCCGAAAACGCGATCGGACGCGCGCAGGGCGGCATGGGCATCGGGCTCGCGCTGGTGCGCAACCTTCTGCAACTGCACGGCGGAACGATCTCCGCGCACAGCGACGGCGTCGGTCACGGCAGCGAGTTCACCGTCACCCTGCCGCTTGCGAAGCAGAATACTGCGCGCGACTCTGTGCAAAATACTGCGCCACGCCGGCCGGTCGATCGCCAGCCGCGGCGAATCGTGATCGTCGAGGACAATGAGGACGTCCGCGAGTTGCTGCGCCTCAAACTGCGCCGCCTCGGGCACGCCGTCGACGCGGTAGCGGACGGCCCCGACGGCGTGAAGATGATCGTCGAACAGAAGCCCGACCTCGCCCTCGTCGACATCGGTCTGCCGGGCATCGACGGATACGAAGTGGCGACGCGGGTGCGTCAGTCGCTCGGCGATGGCGTCGTGCTCGTCGCGGTGAGTGGATTCGGACAGCCGGAAGACAAGCGAAAAGCGCTCGACGCCGGCTTCAACGAGCACATGACCAAGCCCGCGGATGTGTCCGACATCGAGAACCTTCTGGCCAGGTTTCCGCCCGGAAATTCGGCGAACGGCGTATGATCGAGATACTCGTCCAATGGGCCCCCACATTCTGGTAGTCGAGTCGTACGCCGACCTTCGTGCCGGCATTGTTGCCGCGCTCGAGCACTACGAGTACTCGTGCGACGCGGTCGCGTCGGCCGAGGCGGCGATGCTGAAACTGCGCGAGCACGCGTACGCGTACGTGGTCCTCGACGTCGACGCCGCCTCCCCTCAGGACACGCGCGAGGTCGTCTCCGCCCTCGGCGAGGCGAACGTCATCCTGATCTCGGACGGCGACCCGCGCGAGCCGCACTCCGAGCACGTGGCCATGCTGCGGAAACCGTTCAGCCGCGACGAGCTGCTCGCGCAGTTGCGATCGATCCCGGTCTGCTGAGCGAACAAGAAAAAGGACAGGCCGCCCGCCTGTCCTCTTCACTTATTCGATCGCGACCTGCACCGGCTCCTCGAGGTAGACGACCTGCGTCGACTTGCGTCGCAGGATGCGCTTGTACCAGGGCTCCGGCATCGGCTTGCCGCCGTACTCCATCACCAGGCGGGCGAGGCGGGTGACGTCGTCCGGGGCCATGCGGATGCAGCCGTGTGACTCCGCCTTGCCGAGCGAATCCTCGTCGCCCGTGCCGTGGATGTAGTAGTCCGGCTCCTTGAAGAACATCTTCACCCGCTTCATCGGGTTTTCAGGGTGTCCCGGCGGCTTGGCGGTCTTCCCTTTTGCCCATTTCGAGTCGGGCGGACGCCACGACGGATTCCAGATCACTTTGCTGATTTTGAAGCTGCCCTGTGGCGTCGGATACGACTCCTTGCCAATCGCGATGTCGAACCGCTCGACCTCTTCGCCGTCGACGTAAGCCATCAATTCACGATCTTCGAGGTCGACTTCCAGACGGAGCTCGGCCGCTGCCGCGGAGCTCCAGAGAATGAGCGTAAATGTAAGAAAAAGAAGTCGTTTCACGCTGCCTACTAGTGCAATCGAGATTCCATTTCCGCGCGTCGTGTGACGCCCGTCACCACTCTGTGTAAGGGAGTTGTTGACGCCGTGCGGCCTCTGGAGAGATGATGCGCATACTGAGACTCAGTCTCAGAACAGCATCACGAAACACGACCGAGAAAGACGAGCCTCACCACCGTGATCATCTGCATCTGCCGCGGCAAATCGGACCGGGACATCGCCACCGCGATCGAGAACGGAGCCACATCCGTTCGCGACCTGCAGCGTTGCGGCATCGGCGACCAGTGCGGCTCCTGCCACCAAAAACTGCGCGGCCTCCTCGCCCGCGCCGCCGCCGAACAGGCCGCCCAGCAAGCGGCCACCGACGCCTGCCCCGGCTGCGCCGCACGCGCGGCCGCCGCGAGCGCAGCCTCGGCGCGCGTGTAGACGTCCCTCCGGCGCTGCACGGTCTGGTGGAGCGGCGGGCTTCAGCCCGCCGACGTCAGACGATTGCTCGGCGGGCTAAAGCCCGCCGCTCCACCAGCACCGAACCCCCACCCATCCCGGTGATAGCCTCCGATCCATGCTGACCCTCACCAACGGCACGATCTGGACGGGCGAGCGGTTCGTTCGCAGCGTCGTCATTGAAGGCAATCGCATCGCTGCGCTCGACATCGACGCGCCTCCCGGTGGCCGGGTGATCGATCTCGGCGGCCGATTCGCGATGCCGGGGTTCATCGACAATCACGTCCATTTCGTCAGCGGCGGGCTGCAGCTCTCGCGCGTGCAGTTGCGCGACACGCGCTCGTCCGACGAATTCGCGCGCCGCGTGGCCGCGCACGCGAGCACGGTCGCGCATGACGCGTGGATCACCGGCGGCGGGTGGGACGAGCAGTCGTGGACGCCGATCGAGACGCCGACGCGGCAGATGCTCGATCGCGTCGACAACCCGGTGTTCGTCACGCGCGCCGACATGCACATGGCGGTCGCGAACACGCGCGCGCTGCAACTCGCCGGCATCACTCGCGACACCGCCGATCCCGCCGGCGGCACGATCGTGCGCGACGCGAATGGCGAGCCGACCGGCCTCCTCAAAGACGCGGCCATGCCGCTCATGACCGCCGTCATCCCCCCGCCGTCCCTCGACGAGCGCATCGCCGCCGCGCGCGGCGCGCTCGCAGAAGCGGCCCGTTTCGGCGTCACGTCGTTGTGCGACATGGGGATGGGGCCGGAGGCGTTCGACGACTTTCGCGCCTACCAGCGCCTCGACGCCGAGGGTGCACTCACCGCGCGCATCTCTCTCTACACGCCGATCGGTGCGTACCAGCGCATCCGCAACGCCGGGGTCGAGAAGCGGTTCGGCAGCGGAAAACTGCGCATCGGCGGACTCAAAGGATTCGCGGACGGCTCCCTCGGATCGTCGACCGCCGCATTCGAAGAACCGTTCGCCGACGAGCCGCACAACTGCGGCCTGACCATGCGCGAGATGAGCGACGGCTCGATGGCCGACTGGGTCGCCGACGCCGACGCGCACGAGCTGCAGATTGCGATTCACGCGATCGGCGACCGCGCGAACGCGAACGTGCTCTCGATCTTCGAAGCGCGCCCCGACGTGCGCAACCGCCGCTTCCGCATCGAGCACGCGCAACACCTGAGCCCCGCGCTCGTGCAGCGATTCGCCGACGCGCGGGTCATCGCTTCGATGCAGCCGTACCACCTCGTCGACGACGGCCGCTGGGCGGAACGAAAGATCGGCTCCGCGCGCGCAAAGTCGACATACGCCTTCCGTTCGCTGCTGGATGTCGGCGCGGTCGTCACATTCGGCTCCGACTGGACGGTCGCCCCGATCGACCCGCTCCTCGGCGTCCACGCCGCCGTCACGCGCCGCACCGCCGACGGCCACCATCCCGGCGGCTGGATTCCGGAACAGAAGATCACCGTCGAAGAAGCGCTGCGCTGCTACACCGCGAACAACGCGTGGGCCATCTTCGGCGACCACGAGCTCGGCCGCCTCGCGCCAGGGATGCTCGCCGACGTGGTCGTCCTGAACGCGAATCCGTTCACGATCGCACCCGAGGAATTGCCAGAAGTGCGCGTGGAGCTCACGGTCGTGGATGGCGCGGTTGTTTATGAGCGCTCGCGCTAGCGCGGGGCGCTTAGGCGCTTAGGCGCTTAGGCGCGGAGGCGCTTGGGTGACGTCTCGCCTGATCATGTTCGGCGCGAATCTCTGTTACGCGCGCTGGCGCTCCCACCGTCATCCTGAGCTTTAGCGAAGGATCTCCGCGACGACGACCGGAGCCACAGGCGCCGGCCGTCGCATTTTGAGATCCCTCGCTGACGCTCAGGATGACGGGAGGGGGGAGCGGCGGCTGGCGCGCTCGCACCGCGCCGCGACGACACACACGCCACAAGCGCAACACCACCCAAGCGCCTCCGCGCCTAAGCGCCTTGCGGTCGCGCGGCGCTAGCCGCCCACAATCACATCCAACTCATCCACCACTTCGTTGAGCGTGTGATACCGAAGCTCGTAGAAGATCACGGTCGAAGAAGCGCTGCGCTGCTACACCGCGAACAACGCGTGGGCCATGTTCGCCGACCACGAGCTCGGCCGCCTCGCGCCAGGGATGCTCGCGGACGTAGTCGTCCTGAGCGCGAATCCGTTCACGATCGCACCGGAGGAATTGCCAGAAGTGCGTGTGGAGCTGACGGTCGTGGATGGCGCGATTGTTTATGAGCGCTCGCGCTAGCGCGAGGCGCTTAGGCGCGTCGGCGCTTGGGTGACTTTTCGCCTGATCATGTTGGGCGCGAATCCCGGTACGCGCGCTAGCGCTCCCAACGTCATCCTGAGCTTTAGCGAAGGATCTCGGCGACGACGACCCGAGCCACAGGCGCCGGCCGTCGCATTTTGAGATCCTTCGCTGACGCTCAGGATGACGGGAGCGTCGAGCGCCGGCTCGCACGCTCGCACCGCGCCGCGACGACACCCACGCCACAAGCGCAACACCACCCAAGCGCCTCCGCGCCTAAGCGCCTAAGCGCCTTGCGGTCGCGCGGCGCTACCCCCCCACAATCACATCCAACTCATCCACCACTTCATTGAGCGTGTGATACCGAAGCTCGTCGCTGCTCGCGACCAGCGAGTCCAAAGCCGGCGTGTCGAAGCCGGCGGCGGCGAGGTGTCGAGCGAGCGGAATGGCGTCATTCCGCAATTCCTGCGGCGGATGCGGAAGCGGCGGCGGCTCGGTTCCCTCGGCGCGGTATTGCGCACGCTCCATGGCCTTCGCGCGCGTCCTGAGTTTCGTTTGCAGCGCGCGCACGGCGGTCACGATCTCCTGCGGCAGCGCGGTCGCGTTGCGCAATGCCGCCACGTCGTTCTGCAGCATCGCAACCGCGGAGAAGACCGGGTCCGGCGCGCCGGCGTCGTCGATCGCGGCGATCAGATCGTTGAGCGCAAACTCGATGTCGTTCACGCGCGCCGCGTTGATGCCGCTCGCTTTCGCCGCGTTGATCGCGTTCCCCAGCACGTCCGCGCTGATGCGTACCGCGAGCGAATCGGGATCGTCGCCGATCGCCGCGCGCAATTGGAACAGCGCCGCATCCATCATCAGCAGCTCGCTCATTTCGGGGCGCTCGCGAGCTTGGAAAGTCCGGCCAGGATATCGACCGGCAGCGGGAAGACGATGGTCGTGTTCTTCTCGACGCCGATCTCCGTCAGCGTCTGCAGGTAGCGCAACTGCATCGTCGTCGGCTCGGTCGCGAGCACGTGCGCCGCTTCCGCCAGCCGCTGCGACGCGGCGAACTCACCCTCGGCGTGAATGAGCTTCGCGCGCTTCTCGCGCTCCGCCTCCGCCTGCCGCGCCATCGCGCGCAGCATCGACTCCGGAAGGTCGACCTGCTTCACCTCGACGTTCGCCACCTTCACGCCCCACGGCTCGGTGTGCTGGTCGAGGATCGACTGAATGCGCGCGTTGAGCTGATCGCGATGCGCGAGCAGGTCATCGAGCTCCACTTCGCCGAGCACCGAACGCAGCGTGGTCTGCGCGAACTGCGAAGTCTGGTAGCGGTAGTCGAACACCTCCACCACCGCATTGCGCGGCGCCACCACGCGCAGGAACACGACCGCGTTCACCTTCAGCGTCACGTTGTCGCGCGTGATGATGTCCTGCGGCGGCACTTCGAACGCCTCCTGCCGCAGCGACACGCGCACCATCTTGTCGATCGGCGCGAACACCAGAAAGATGCCCGGCCCTTTCGGCTCCGGAAGCAGGCGGCCGAGCCGGAAGATCACGCCGCGCTCGTATTCGGGAAGGATCTTGATCGAGCTGAAGATGTAGAGCGCGAGGACGACGATCACGACGATGACGGGGATGGACATGCGGACGACCTCCGGAGCGCGCGATTGTAGCGCCGCGCGTTACGTCTTCGGACGGCGCCGCGGCTTCTGTTGCGCCGACGCATCCTCGACTCCGCGGATCGCCTCGGCGATCGTCGACGGCACGTTGCGGAACGCGTCCACCGAGGCGAACGAAATGCCGCCTTCGAAACGCCACTCGTGCTGCGGACGGTAAATCCCGATGTCGTGCACGCGCGAGCCGACCACGATGCGAATCACATTGCGGCGATAGTCGAACGCACGTCCATTACGCGTGTGCACCGCGACGTCGATGCGATACGTGCCGGCCACGAGATCGAGCGACGGCACCACGAAACGGACGCGCCCTTTCGCATCGAGCCGCTCCGGCGCGTAACCCTCCACATCGGTGTTCGTGCCGTACACGCACGTGCCGTCGGCGTGGTAGATGCCGATGCCGAACACGAAGTCGTCCTGCGGCACGCGTACTTCGATGTCGGCGTCGATGATCACCGGCGTGCCGGCGCCGAGTGCGACGAGATCGCGGCCCTGGTGATCGGTGAGCGACACGCGCTTGATCACCACCTCGCCGCTGCCCCAGCGCTCCTCATCCATGTCTGACTTTGCTTGCGGCGGCGACGACGCGGTGTCGCTCGGTTCCTCCGCCGTTTCGGCTTTCGGCAGCGGCGACGACGTGACGCCGGAGACTTCCTGCAGATACGCATCGACCACGCGCGCCGGATCGCCGATCGCTTCGACTTCCCCTTTGTCGAGCCAGAGCGCGCGATCGCAGAGGTTGCGCACCTGATCGAGCTGGTGCGTCACGAACAGCAGCGTCACGCCGCGATACTTCATCTCCTGAATCTTCGCCACGCAACGCGCGGAGAACTCTTCATCGCCGACCGAAAGCACCTCGTCGATCAGCAGCACGTCAGGATCGACGTGCACCGCGACCGCGAATCCGAGACGCACGTACATGCCCGACGAATACGTCTTCACCGGCTGGTCGAGAAAGTCCGCGATGCCGGAAAACTCGACGATCTTGTCGAAGCGCTGATCGATCTCGCGTCGCGACAGGCCGAGCATGATGCCGTTGATGTAGATGTTCTCGCGGCCGGTGATCTCGGGATGAAAGCCGGCCCCGAGCTCGATCAGCGCGGCGATGCGGCCATTGACGGTCACGCGTCCGGTGCTCGGTTTCAGAATGCCGGAGATCAGTTTGAGCAGCGTCGATTTGCCGGAGCCGTTGCGGCCGATGATGCCGAACGCCTCGCCGCGATCGACCGCGAATGAGACGTTTCGCAGCGCGCTCACCGAAGCGTCAGGCGCGAGCTTGAGGTCACGCTTCAGCAGCGCGCTTTTGAGCGTTGCGAATTGCGAGCGCCGCCCCCAGAGCCTGTAGCTCTTGGAGACGTTTTCGAGCGCGATCGGAAAGTCAGACACCGCCGGATTCTAAGCAGAACCGAGGAACGCGACTAATTTGCGGATCACCCGTGCAGCATTCCGCGCTCCGAGGCGAGCCGGAACAGGTCGGCCACTCCGCGCAGCGCGAGCTTCTGGAACGCGCGGCTTCGGTGCGTGCAGACGGTCTTTTCCGAAATGCCGAGGAGCGTGGCGATTTCTTTCGACCGGCGGCCTGCGAGGAGCTCGCGCACGATCTCGAGCTCGCGCGCGGAGAGGCGCTTCGCGCCCGGCACATTGAGGTCGAGCGCCACTTCTTCCGCGGGCGCGATCAACTGACGGACGACCGTCGTGATCAGCATTTCACCGTCGAGCTTGATCGTGGAGATGCTCGCGTCGAAGTGCACGAGACCGCCGCCGCGGCATTGCGCGCGGAAGGTGTAGCGCGTCGGCGCCGGCTTCCCTTCACTGCGGCAGCGCCCAAACCAGCGCAGCCGCTCGAAGTCTTCCGGATGCGCGATCTGCTGAATCGTGGCATCCGTCAGCTCCGACGTGCTCGGGTAACCGAGCATCTGGGCGTACGCGGGGTTGAGATAGAGGATGCGATCGCCCGACTCGACGAGCACACCGTCAGGGGCGTTATCAATGACCGCGCGCAACTGCCTTTCCAGGATCTGTCTCATGCAACCTTTCGGGTTATAGGGCTTCGTAAGGTTTGGCGCGCTCAGATTCGTCCGACCCTGCACTTTTTCTTACGTACGGTATCGAACGATTGCTCTCCCTTGTGCAGTGTTTGGGCCGACAAAGGAGAAGCAAATGAAACAAACCCGTCTGTTCATGCTGTCAGCCGCGCTCGTGCTCGCCACGGCCGCATTCGGCTCATCTCACAGAGAAGCGCCGCTCATCACTGAAGATCCGACTCACGACAACACGGACGTTTACGCGTTCCGCAGCCCCGACGCGCCGAACACAGTCACGATCATCGCGAACTACAACCCGCTGCAGGAGCCGTCCAGCGGCCCGAATTTCTACAATTTCTCGCAGGACGGTGTGTACGAGATTCACATCGACAACAACGGCGATGCCCGCGAGGACATCACCTACCAGTTCCGCTTCCGCACGGACGTGCGTAATCCGCAGACGTTCCTCTATAACGTCGGCCCGGTCACCACGCTCGACGATGCCGATCTGAACGTGCGCCAGTTCTATACGGTGAATCGGATCACCGGTCAGCGCCGTTCCGGCAACTCGACCACAATGGGCAGCCAGTTCCAGGTTGCGCCGTACAACATCGGACCGAAATCGACTCCTGATTACGCGTCGCTCGCGAATGCCGCAATCGGCAATCTCACCGGCGGCGGCCGCGTCTTCGCCGGTCCGCGCGACGATCCGTTCTTTGTCGATATCGGTGCGATCGTCGACCTGTTGACCCTTCGTCCGCTGCAGCAGCTCAATCGCGTTCCGCCGATGGCTCAGGCAGCGGCCGGCGTCGATGGTCTGCGTGGTTTCAATGTGCACACGATCGCGATTCAGATTCCGATCACGCAGCTCGTGAACGGCGGCAATGCGCCGTCCGGCCCGACCTCGCCAAATGCAGTCATTGGTGTGTGGGCGACCTCGAGCCGCTCGCGCGTCACGATCCTCAATGCCGGTGCAAGTGGCCGTCAGACGGTTGGTGGCACGCAGCAGGTCTCGCGCCTCGGCATGCCGCTGGTCAATGAAGTCGTCCTCCCGCTCGCGTTCAAAGACATCTTCAATGCGTCCGAGCCTTCGGGCGACGCGCCGCTCTTCACCTCCAATGCGACGTTCCGCAATCGCATCCTAAACCCGGAACTGGCCACGCTGATCAATGCGCTGTACGGCGTCAGCGTTCCGCCCGCGCCGCGTAATGACCTCGTGCAGGTTTACCTGACCGGTATTCCGGGCGTAAACCAGCCGCCGAACGTCACGCCTGCCGAAATGCTGCGCCTCAATGTCGCCATCCCGGTGACCGCACAGCCGAATCGCCTCGGCGCACTCGCCAATGACGCTGGTGGTTTCCCGAACGGCCGCCGCCTCGCCGACGACGTCGTCGACATCTCGCTGCGCGTCGTTGCGGGCGTGCTCGTCCCGGGCTTCGATCGCGAGCCGAACAAGCTGCTCACCGACGGCGTCAATGAAAACGAGCGCCCGTTCCTCTCCACGTTCCCTTATGTCGCACTGCCGCACCAGGGCTTCGAAAGCCGTCCGCACGCCACCAGCGGTACGGGTACGGGCTCGGATTCTCAGGACTAAGTCATGCGCAAAACAGCAATTCTTCTTCTGACGCTTCTGCTTTCGACGGCCGCCTACGCGGATCACTACGCCGACACGTATGTGATCCCCGTGGTCGGCCACGTCATGGGCGCGAACGGAACGTTGTGGATGAGCGACGTCGCCATCCGTAATTTCAGCGCGACCGAAATGACGGTGGAGTTGATCTTCATCGAATCGGGCAGTGAGACGAGCGACAACATCTTTCCGCTCATTACGGATGAAATCGAGGACGGCTCTGTGACGGTCGGTCCGAACAGTTCAGTCCTGCTGACCGACATCCTCGAAGGCTACGTGGACATGAATGACATGGACATGAATGCCTTCGGTGCACTGATCGTCGCGTCCGACCGTCCGTTCGCGGTCACGAGCCGTGCGTACAGCACCCGTTCGCCGCTCGGCCAGACCGTGCCGGCCACGCGCGACTTCTTCGAGAACAGCGTCGGCGAAATCGACAATGCGTCGGTCGCGTACGTCCCGGGCATCATGCAGAACGCCCGGACCCGCACGAACGTCGGCTTCGTGGCCGGCAGCGGCGGCTCGCTCTCCACGCCGATGGTCGTCGAAGTGACGATCCGCAATGCCACCGGCGGCGTGAGCGGCACTCGCTCGTTCACGATTCCGCAGGGCAATTTCGCGCACTATCAGTTCAGTGTCGCGTCGATTGCACCGAACGCGACGTTCGACATCGGCACCGCCGAATTCCGCATTACGCAGGGTGAAGGCACTGTCGTGCCGTACGCGTCGCTCGTCGACAACATCACCAGCGAAGCGGCGTACGTCATGGGCCAGTTCCCGGAAAGCACTCCGGCGCCGGGCTCGTTCGGCCGTCGCGCCACCACGATGTTCCGCCAGTTGCTCGGATCGCGGGTTCGCTAATGTTTCTTAGAGTCTTGTTGATCGCGCTGTTCGCCGGTAATGCAGCCGCGCATGATTTCTGGATCGAGCCGTCGACATACCGTCCGACTGCAGGGAAGTCTTTCTCCGCTACCCTGCGCGTCGGCGAGCAATTCGAAGGTGATCCAGTGCCGCGGCGCAGTGCACGCATCGAGTCGTTCGTAGTGCGTACTGCTTCCGGCGAACAGCCGGTCAACGGATTCGAGAATCAGAGCCCGGCCGGCTTCGTCCGCATCGACGAAGCCGGCACCGCGGTGATCGGGTATCGCGGCAAGCCTACGCCGCACGAATTACCGACCGCGAAATTCATGCAGTTCCTGACAGAGGAAGGCATCAAAGGCCTGAAGCCGAAAGGCGCCCGTCAACGCGAACGTTTCTATCGCTTCGCAAAATCGCTTGTACAGATCGGCGACCGGCAAACAGAGACCACCCCATTCGGCTGGCGGTTCGAGCTCATCCCGCACAATGGCCGCTTTCAATTGCTGTTCGAAGGAAAGCCATTGAAAGGCGCGCTCGTATCGGCAATTACGCCGAACGGAAAACGCCTCGACGCCCGCACAGACGCCAACGGCACTGTGGCGTTCAATCTCGACAAAGGCGTATGGCTGATCAAAACGGTGCACGTGCTTCCGGCGCCGGCGAACAGCGATTTCGACTGGGAAAGCCTCTGGGCCTCAGTGACGCTCGAGCGCTGAACGAATTACACGCGCGCGCACTAAATCGCCTCGGCCAGCGTGTCGCGTAAACGCTCGAACACGAAAAAGCCGAGATACAGCGAGCCCGCCGCGTAAACGATCATCAGAAATGTGTCGGAGGCATTGGGCAGCCGCCCGAAAAACATCACGTCCTGATACGACACCACGAACGGCGTCATTGGATTGAGGCGCAGCATTGCGCGCAGCGGACGCGATTCGATCCTCTCGATCAGATAGAGGATCGGCGTCACAAAGAAACCGAGCTGCAGCAGGTTCGCGACAATGTCGCGCAGATCGCGGAACAGCACGGACGCGGACGACACGATCAGCGCCAGTCCCGCCACCATCATCGCCTGCAGCAGCATCAGCACCGGCGCGAGCAGCAGCGTCCAGCTCACCTTGAAATCGCCGAGCGCAGCGAACGCGAACGTCGCCGCCAGCAGAATCGGCAACGCCGCCACAAAGTGCACGAGGTGTGAGAGCACGACCACCAGCGGCAGCGCCTCGGCCGGAAACATCACCTTCTTGATCAGCCCCGCATTCGCCGAGATCGCCGAGGTCGACTCCAGCAGCGCCGCCGCGAAAAACGTCCACGGCAGAATTCCGGAGAAGAGGAACAGCGGATACGGCGTCACCACCTGCTGCGGAAAGAACTTCGTGAACACGAGCGTGTAGACCGCCAGCAGCAACAGCGGATTGGCCAGCGACCAGAAAAACCCGAGGATTGATCCGCGATACCGCGCCTTCAGATCGCGCGCCGTCAACGCGGCGATCAGTTGGCGATGACGGTAGAGGGTGGAGAGCTCGTTCATTGCGCCGAGTTCCTCGGAGTTCCTCGGAGTTCCTCGGAGTTCCTCGGGTTTCTGGCGCTACCTCGCAACTCGGAGTTGCTACAGCACATTGCCCGGCGGCGACGCTCTTCTGGAGACGCGGATATCCCCGAGGGACGCCGAGGAACTCCGAGGAACTCCGAGGAACTCCCAGAGTCGAACACGTTAATGATCGTCCGTCACGATCAACATCAGCGTCGTGGCGCCGACCTGGAACTCCGACTTGTCGCTCAGCTCGACGGCGTCTTCGATGCGTGTGCCGTCGACGAGCGTGCCGTTGGTCGAGCCGAGGTCGCTGAGCTTGTACTGCGTCTCGCGGACCTCGATCGCGGCGTGCTGCCGCGAGGCCTCGGTGTCGTTGATGGTGAGGTCCGCGTTCGCTCGGCCGATGGTGATGCGCGGACGCTCGATGCGGTAGACCGTGCCGGCGTCGGGCCCGCCGAGGATTGCGAGGGAGAGGCGTTTGCCGGCGGGGAGCTGCAGCGCTACCTCGCCTTTCGGCTGCGGCATCGGCGACTGCTCGGTCGTCTCCGGTGTGGGCGCCGTTTTCGAGCCGGTGCGCGTTTCGTCCGCCTTCTTCGTGAACGTCGAATCACCGGCTGCCTGCGCCGGTGCGGCGTTGCGCGGCGCGAAGGCGGGATTGTGAATTTCGAACACGTGCTGGCAGCGTGCGCACTTGATTCGTTTCGACGGTTTGCGGTCGAAGCGCTCCTCGTCGTACTGGTACTTCGCGCTGCAGGAAGGGCACTCGATGATCACAGGCAGGCTCGGCTCGACGATAGCATGACCGTTGCGTCGAATAGAATCCTCGGCCCATGAAGAAGCTACTGGCCGCTCTCGCCGCACTGCTTCCACTCGCCTGCACCACGACCATGCCGCAAAGCACCGACAACACGCAGAACAATGCCCCCGCCGCACAGACGGCTGCTCCTGCAACACAGCAGCGTCTCGCGATCAAAGAAGACGTTCCGCAGCGGCTCGCGAAACTGCCGCGCACCGTCATCGACTACGACCGCTCGCTCCTCGACGCGAACGAACAGCAGGTCGTTGCGAAACTGATCGAAGCGTCGAAACACATCGACGAGATCTACTGGCTGCAGGTCTCGGAGCGGAATCCCGAGTATCGCGGCCTCCTCGCGCTGCAGGCGAAGAACTCGCCTCTCGATCGCGCCGGCTACGACTACTTCATGGCCAACCGCGGACGTTGGGACCGCCTCGCCGAAGACGAGCCGTTCATCGCGCCGTTCGGAACAGAAGGGCGGAAGCCGGAAGGCGCCGCGTTCTATCCGGAAGACATGACCAAGGAAGAGTTCGAGCGCTACGCCGCCGCGCATCCGGAACAGAAGGACGCGCTGCAGGGGCTCTTCACCATCATCCGGCGCCAGGGGAGCGAGCTCGTCGCCATTCCGTATTCGCGCGCGTACTACGACCACCTCACCGCCGCGGCGACGGCGCTGCGCGAAGCGGCCGCGATCACGAACAACCAGTCGATGCGGAACTATCTGACCAAGCTGTCGGCCGCGTTCTTCTCCGACAACTATCGCGAGAGCGACATGGCCTGGATGGACCTCCACGGCCCGATCGAAGTGGTCATCGGACCGTACGAGGTCTACGAAGATTCAATCTTCAACTACAAGGCCTCGTTCGAGTCGTTCGTGAACGTGGTCGACCGCCCCGAGACCGAGAAGCTGACCGTGTACGCGCAGCATCTGCCGGCGATGGAGCGCAATCTTCCGATTCCCGATCAGTACAAGAACCCGAACCGCGGCACCGAGTCGCCGATCCGCGTGGTGCAGGAGATCTACACGGCCGGCGACGCGCGGCGCGGCGTGCAGACCGCGGCCTTCAACCTGCCGAACGACGAGTATGTCCGCGAGGTGAAGGGCTCGAAGAAAGTCCTGCTCAAGAACGTGATGGATGCAAAGTACCGCATCGCCGGTCACCCGATCGCGTTGCGCGTGCTCGATCCGGCGGTGCGCGAGCAGCTCTCGCCCGCCGCGTTCTTCAATCACATCCTTTTCCATGAGCTCTCGCACGGAGTCGGGCCGGGCATGATCCCCGACCCGTCGAAGCCGGGCGAGCGCATCGACACGCGCCTCCTGCTGAAGGACGCCTACTCGTACATCGAGGAAGCGAAAGCGGACGTGACCGGCGTCTGGAACATCCTCTACGCCTTCGACAAGGGGCTGCTCGACACGTTCAACGAGCGGCAGCTCTTCGCTACGTACGCCGGGATGATGTTCCGCTCGATGCGCTTCGGCGTGGAGCAGGCGCACGGCAAGGCGAACGCGATTCAGTGGAACTGGATGCGCGAGCGCGGCGCGTTCGTGCCGACCAGCGGCGGCATGTTCACGGTCGATTACGCGAAAACGCGCGACGCGGTGCGCGACCTCGCCACCGAGCTCCTCACGATCGAAGCCACCGGCGACTACGAGCGGGCGCAGCGCTTGCTCGCGAAGTACGGCGTGTCGACACCCGAGATCGCGTCGGTGAACGAGCGCTTGAAGGACATCCCTGTCGACATCACCCCCGTCTTCACGGCGGCGGGCGAAACGATGGAGTGAGTGATGGAAGGTCGCGTCCTTTTGAAGTGCGGCGAGTGCGAGCTCACTCGCCAGATCGTCGGCGAGCTGCCGGAGGAGTTCACGAAAGCGTTCGATGACGCGGTGCACGAGGACGGCTGGGTCCCGCGTCCCGGCGCGAACGTGCCGGAGCTCATCTGCCGCGACTGCCTCGTCAAGTACAGCGGCCACGAAACCGTGGACGACGAGGAGAAGGTGCAAGGTCGGCGCGACCCGATGGAGCCGTGAGGCACGCGCACTTTTAACCTGTCATCGTGAGTCGCGAAGACGACGAAGGACCCCCTGCCGACTACACGTGACGCGTGCTATCGGCAGGGGGTCCTTCGCTGCTCTTCGCAGCTCAGGATGACAGCCGCGATAATGCGGCGTGATCTTTTCGAATGAAGCCGGTCATTGCGTCACTCGCCTCAATGGCGAGGTCGGAATGATCGGCTCGTTCGAAGCGGCGCACGAGCCGGCCGCGATTACCGCGCTGCTTCACGATGCAGCGCACTGGCTGCGCGGCGAAGGCGCAACGCGGGTGATCGGCCCGATCGACGGCGATACGTGGCACCGCTACCGCGTCAACGCCGGCCCGTTTGACGCGCCGCCATTTCTGCTCGAGCCGATGAATCCGCCGTATTACGACGCGCTCTGGCGCGCGGCCGGATTCGAGGTGCTGGAGCGCTACACCTCCAAACGCATCGACGACGTCACGCGCCTTTCCGCGAAGCTCGCACCGATGCACGGACGCGCAATGTCGCGCGGCTATCGCATTCGTTCGTTCGATCTCTCACGGCTCAACGAAGAGCTGACATTGGTGTGGCGGCTTTCCTTGGACATCTTTCGCGGGAATCCGTTCTACAGCGACATAGCGCTCGACGAATTTCTCGCGCTCTATCAAGGCATCGAACGTTTGCTCGTGCCGGAGCTCGTGCTCTTCGTCGAGCTGCACGATGCGCCGGTCGGATTCCTCTTCGCCTATCCCGATACCGACTCGCGCACGGTCGACTACAAAACGATCGGCGTGCTGCCGGCGCATCGCAACGGCTACACCGGCTGGGCGATGTTGCAGCAGGCGTACAGCGCCGCGCTGGCGATGAACCGGCACGCCGCAAATCACTGTCTGATGCGCGACGAGAACGCTTCGCAATCGATGGATGCAGGCGAGGGTGTGACGTTCCGCGACTACTACCTCTACACACTTCCCTCATGAACGCCGCCGCTCTTTTCCGCGAAACAGCGCGCACCTTTCCGGCGCGCACGGCATTTCTCGAAGGGAAGCGGAGCATCACGTTCGGTGCATTGTGGGAGCGCGTCTGCCGCGTCTCCGGCGCGCTGCACGAGCGCGGATTCGTTGCGAACGATCGGGCGCTCATCCTCCTGCCGATGTCGATCGAGCTGTACGCCGCGCTACTCGCTGTGCTCAAAGAAGGCGGCGTGGCGGTGTTTCTCGATCCTTGGGTGAAGAAGCGCGCGATGATCGATCTGGCCCGTCACGCGGAGCTGAAAGCGTGGCTCGGCACGCCGAAAAGCCACCTCCTGCGCGCGTTCGTGCGCGGCATCGACATCGCGCCGTTTTTCTTCTCCCGTTTTCGCGGACCGCTGCGCGACGCGATGCACGACGCGGCCGATGACGACCGCGCGCTCATCACCTACACGACCGGCTCGAGCTCGCGCGCGAAAGGCGTCAACCGGACGCATCGCATCCTCGCCGCGCAGCACGAACGGCTCGCCGAGGAGTTTGCGACGAAGGAAGGAGACATCGACCTCTGCACCTTTCCGGTGTTCGCGCTCAACAATCTCGCCCTCGGCGTGACGACCGTCATCCCACCCGTCGATCTGCGTCGCATCGATCGCGCCGACCCGCGGCTCGTCGCGCGCGTGGCGAACGACGCACACGTCACCACCGCCACCGCCTCCCCGCCGCTCTTCGACGCACTCGCACGTGTCGACGAACGGCCGCGCTTCCGCCGCATCCTCACCGGCGGCGCACCGGTCACCGACCTGCAATTGCGCACCTGGACCGCGGCCTGGCCGCGCGCCGAGATCGTCGTCGCGTACGGATCATCCGAGGCCGAACCGGTCGCGCACATCACGGCGGAGGAACGATTGCGGGCGGGCGGGAGGGGCTACGTGGCGGGCGGCATTGTTCGCGGCGTGCGGGCGAAGATCGAGCCGCTCGATCGAAGAGGGCGCCCGCGCGAAAATGGAGCGGGTGTCATTCCGCGCGTCAGCGCGGAATCCCCTGCCGACGAACAGCACCCTCGCGAATCGGAAGGAGATCCCGCGCTGACGCGCGGGATGACACAGGAAGAGGCGCCGTGCATTCACTCCACGTCCATCATCGGCGAGCTCCTCGTGGCCGGCGATCACGTCTGCCGCGACTACGACCACGACGAAAACGCGACGCGCCAAAACAAAGTCTTCGATCCCGACGGCACGGTCTGGCACCGCATGGGCGACACCGGCTGGCTCGATGAAGAAGGACGTTTCCGCATCGCCGGACGCGTGCACTCGACCATCTGGCGCAACGGCGTGCCGGTGCACGCGCAACTCGTGGAACAGGCCGCGCACGGCGACGACACGCGCATCCGCCGCGTCGCGGCGGTGGCGGTCGGCGCACGATTGGCCGTGGTCGTCGAGAGCGACGTTGCGAGTGTTGCGGATGATGTGCGCGCGCGGCTGGCTGCGGCCGGCGAGCCGTGCGACATTGTGCTGGTGACGCACGACCCGCTGCCGGTCGACCCACGGCACAACAGCAAGATCGACTACGACAGACTGCGGGCGCGCCTGTGACGCTCGCGCGCAATTTCCTCGCGTATCTCAACGAGCGCTTTCCGCCGATCGCGAACGTCCTGCTGATCCTCACGTACTACTCCTCGAATCAGTTCCTGGCCATCGCCCTCACCGAGCCGGGCGCCTCGATGCATTACGACCGCTGGTCGTTTCTCGGCATGCTGATGCTGGTCTGCTTCTTCTTCCACATCCGCGTGTTCGACGAGCACAAGGACTACGAAGAAGACTGCCTCCATTACCCGCACCGCGTGCTGCAATCGGGACGCATCACGCTGCGCCACCTGAAAATCGCGGTCTCGATCGCGATTGCGATTCAAGTGTTGGTCGTCCTCGCGCGCGGACCGCAGGCGCTCGTTGCGTGGGCGATCGCGTTCGCGTTCACCCTGGCGATGCTGCGCGAGTTCTTCGCACGCGACTTTCTGAAGCGGCACTTCATCCTCTACGCGACGAGCCACATGCTGATCATGCCGCTGCTGTCGCTGCTCGTCTTTTCGTTCGCAACGCGGCGCTGGCCGTGGCACGCGCCGGCGTGGTTCTGGGTCTACGCGTTCGTCGGCTTTTTCGTGACGTTCAACTGGGAGGTCTCGCGCAAAATCCGCGCGCCCGAACAGGAGATCGAAGGCGTGGAGTCGTACACGAAGATCTTCGGCACGTTCGGCGCCGCCTACGTGGTCCTGGCGATCCGCGCGATCGACACCGCGCTCGTCGCCGCGGTCGGCCATCACCTCGGCGCGAGCAACTGGTTCTACCTCGCGCTACTCGTGCTCTACGCCGTCTGCCTGGCCGGTTTCTTCCAGTACCGCTTTCGCCCCACGCCGCGACACGCCAAGATGATGGAGGTCTATGCCGGCATGTACATGATCGTCTTCGACCTGCTGGTGGCGGTGGAGCTCGGACGGAGATATGGCCTCGGCGCGTGAGATCGGCGGCAAAGCCGCAAACCTGCTACGTTTGCAGCAGATGGGGTTTCGGGTGCCGGAGTTCCGCGTCATCACGGCGCCTGTCATCCTGAGCCGCGAAGACGGCGAAGGAC